>NZ_CAMPYN010000041.1 GCF_946998255.1 uncultured Helcococcus sp.
TTTTCATTTATATAGTTTTGACCTTGGTCTTGCAACTTAACTCTCGCACCAGCATTGTCTAAAACTGTCAAGGCTGAGTCTGGTAAAACTAAGCCTGGAAGATACTTGTTTGATAGAGTAACAGCTGCCTCAATAGCTTCAGGTAAGTAATTTATCCTGTGGAAGTTTTCATAAAGAATAGAAACATTTTCTATAATCTTTATGGCATCTTCTTCTTTAGGTTCTTTTACATTAACTATTTCAAACCTTCTTGTTAAAGCTTGGTCTGAATTAATATAATAGTTCCATTCGGCATGTGTGGTAGCCCCTATCAATCTGAAATCACCCCTAGCCATCAAGGGTTTTAGGGTATCAGTAAAATACTTATATCTGCCTAGTAAATGAATTTCATCTATAAATAAGATGACATCTCTTTGTTTTTTCATTTCTTCGGCAAATCTTTTAATAGCTTCACCACTATATACATCAGAGAAAGACGAAAAATCATTCATATTAAATTGTAAAATTTTCATATTTTCTAGGGATGGTAGGTCCCCATTTGCTATTTTTATAGCTAGACCTTCAGCTATAGCCGATTTACCTACACCTCCGGGCCCTAATAAGGCTACGTTGTTTTTGTCTCTTCTTGATAATACGAGTTCAATTTGTTCGATTTCTTGGTCTCTACCAATAACTTTTTGTAATTGACCCAATCTTGCTTTTTCAGTAATGTCAACAGCTAGTTCTTCTAGCATAGAATATGACGGATCTTTAATCTTGTTGTGAAATCTATTGGCTCTTCTTTCTTCTTCTTTTTTATTATTTTCAGCGCTGCCATCCATTTGCATAGAAAACAATGAAATATTGCGTCTAAAGAAGCCTCTAGTTAAAGGCTCATATAAAACATCAATTTTAGTCAATAGGTGTTCAATGATTTCACATGCATTTGAATTGTTCACATCAGAAAAATGTATGAGTAAATACCTGGTATCAATATGGTAAATTTCAGGGTTTGACCTTGACATCTCATCACCATATTTTATGGCATCAAAAACAAACTTAGAAACATCTAAGTCACCAAATATTTCTAATTTTTCATCTGCTATTGGTTCTACTATAAATTCTACTGGGTTTTGGTATTTGGAATTGAAGCGCTTGGCTCCTGAATTTGTTGGTCTCATCATTGATGAGTAGACTGTTTTATCTTTTACTATAATGGATTTTTCTATGATATTTTTGATATCGCTAGCTACAATAGAATATTTAGCTAGAGCGTATGACATACCGGTATCGTAGGTTTGTAAACCTGCTAAGAGTATATCTTGACTTTCAATTACGGTTTTACCCGCTTCTTCTACGTTCTTCTTTGCATTTTGCAATGTTTCTAGACATTGACGAGAAAAATTAAATTGAAGTTCTTTATTCAATTATACCTCCAAAAATTTAAAAAGGGACCAAAAAAAAATACAATATCGAGATTATATACTAATTATAATTTTTTTGCAAATAAAAAAAACCACTAGTCAAACTAGTGGTTAAATCCTCTATCTTATAAAGCTTCCTTAGCTGTTTCAACTAATTGTGTGAATGCTTGAGGATCATTGATAGCAATTTCAGAAAGCATCTTTCTGTTGATATCGATATTAGCTTTTTTCAATCCATTCATAAATCTTGAATAGTTTAAGCCGTTTGCTCTTGCAGCAGCGTTGATTCTAGCAATCCATAATTGTCTGAAATCTCTTTTTCTATGTTTTCTACCAATGTATGAATATTGTAATGATTTCATTACAGCTTGTTTTGCTGTTCTGAATAATCTTGACTTACCGCCTCTGTATCCTTTAGCTAATTTTAGATATTTTTTATGATTTTTCTTTGCATTAACTGCACCTTTTACTCTAGCCATCAATTACCTCCTAAGGAATCATCTTGTCGATTCTTTTCATATCTCCCTTACTTACTAGGGTTGGTTTTCTTAAATTTCTAATTCTCTTTTGTGATTTTTTACCTGTGATATGTGATTTATAAGCTTTAAATCTCTTTAATTTACCTGTACCGGTTCTCTTAAATCTCTTTGCTGAACCTCTATGTGTCTTCATTTTTGGCATAATTTCCTCCTATTCGCTCTTAGGTTCGATCATCATATGCATGTTTCGACCGTCCATTTTTGGTTTTGAACTGATTTGAGCCACGTCTTTTAACTCATCAAAGAATTTATCTAGTACTTCTCTACCTAGATCTTTGTGAGCCATTTCTCTTCCTCTAAATCTAACGCTTACCTTTACTTTATCTTCTTTGTTAATAATTCTTCTTGCGTTTCGAGCCTTAATTTCAATATCATGTTGTTGAATGTTTGGAGATAATCTAATCTCTTGCACACTAACTGTTTTAGCATTTTTTCTTGCTTCTTTTTGTTTTTTCATTTGATCATATCTATATTTGCTATAGTCCATGATCCTTGCAACTGGTGGTTTAGCATTTGGTGACATAAGTGCTAAGTCTAAATTTGCTTGAGCAGCTCTGTCCATAGCTTCATCCAGTGATACAATACCAACTTGTTCGCCGTCTTCAGCAATAAGTCTTACTTCTGGTACACGAATTTGCTCGTTTATTTGAAGTTCTTTAATAACATACCTCCTAAAGTATAGTAAAAATATTTTATACCAGCTTACCTATCTAAATAGTTACAAATAAAAATAGTAGCGCAGGCAAAAACCTACACTACTATCCTAATAAAATCAATATTAAGTGTAACCCAATGCGGTCAACCGATTAGGTGAGAGTAGGTAGCTCTTCTTCGTACTTGTATACTATACAACAATAAATGGCTTATGTCAAATATTATTGTCTTGCTTTTACAGCTTTTACCATTTCTTGTAAAAACTCATCTAAATCATAGCTTTCAGTTTTCTTTTCACCATATTTTCTTACTGAAACGGTGTTTTCTTCAAGCTCCTTGTCACCGAATACAAATTGGTAAGGAATCTTTGAAGTTTGTGAATCTCTGATCTTCTTGCCCATTGATTCATTTCTCCCATCAAATTCTACCCTTAATCCGGCATCTTTAAATTTCTTGTAGATTGCTTCTACCTTTTCTCCATGAACATCGACGCTTACAGGTATGAAGCTTGCTTGAACTGGTGCCAACCATAGTGGGAAGTTACCAGCATAGTGTTCAATCAAGATACCAATAAATCTTTCTAATGAACCATAGATAGCTCTGTGGATCATAACTGGTCTTGATTTTTCATTGTGTTCATCGGTGTATTCAATATCAAATCTTTGTGGCATTTGGAAGTCTAATTGTACTGTACCACATTGCCATGGCCTATTTAACGAGTCAAATAATTGAATATCAATCTTTGGTCCGTAGAAGGCTCCATCTGCTTCATTTATTTCATAGTCTAGATTTAATTCTTCTACAGTTTCAATAAGAGCTTTTTCAGCCTTGTCCCATTGTTCTACTGTACCCATGTAGTCTTCAGGTCTTGTTGAAATATATACCTTGTATTTGAATCCAAATTTAGAATATATTTCACCTGCTAGGCTCATGATTGCCTTGATTTCATCCTTTACTTGTGATGGTAGGCAGAATACATGCGCATCATCTTGGGTGAAGGCTCTTACTCTAAATAGTCCATGTAGAGCACCTGATAACTCATGTCTGTGAACTAATCCTAATTCACCAAGTCTTATAGGTAGATCCCTATATGAATGTGGTCTTGACTTATAAACCAGAATTGAACCTGGACAGTTCATCGGTTTAATAGCATATGGTTCTTCATCGATTTCTGTGAAGTACATGTTTTCAGCATAGTGGTCCCAGTGACCTGATGTATGCCATAGTTCTTCATTTAAGATCATTGGCGTAGAAATTTGACCATAGCCCGCCTTGTCTAATAATTCTAATAAGTAATCTTGTAATTGATTTTTTAGAATCATACCCTTTGGTAGGTAGAATGGGAACCCTGGACCCTGTTCAGCAAACATGAATAAGTCCATTTGTTTACCTAAAAGTCTGTGGTCTCTCTTCTTAGCCTCTTCAAGCATATTTAGGTATTCATCAAGCTCAGCTTGTTTGTTGAATGAGATACCATAGATTCTTTGCAACATCTTGTTGTTGCTATCTCCCTTCCAATAAGCACCTGCTATTGAAAGTAATTTAACAGCTTTTATATCTTTTGTATTTAATAAATGAGGTCCCTTGCAAAGGTCTATAAAGTCACCTAATTCATAGATAGAAATATTTGCATCTTCTGGCAAATCATTTATCAATTCTACTTTGTACTTGTCACCTCTTTTTTGGAAGTAGTCTAAGGCTTCTTGTCTAGAAATATCTTTTCTAACTAGGTCATGTTTTTCTCTAGCTATCTTTAACATTTCTTTTTCTATTTTTTCTAAATCTTCAGGAACAAATTGGTGGTCACTATCTATATCATAGTAAAAACCATTTTCAATTGCTGGTCCTATTGCAAAAAGTACATCTGGGAAAAGTTTCTGTATGGCTGCTGCCATCAAGTGTGATGTGGTATGCCAAAATAGTTGTTTGGCTTGGTCACTATCATATTTGAAGAAATTTACTTGTCCATCTTCATATACTTTTTCTTGTAATCCCATCAACTGACCATTATACTCAGCTCCAACTATAGATCTTGCAAATCCTTCTGAGATAGATTTGGCAACATCTAATAATTGTATGCCTTCTTCAAATTCCTTAACATTTCCATCTGGAAAACTAATTTTCATTTACTACTCCTAAAAACTCTATTAACTCTTCTTTTTTAATTGTTTTTTGATCACCATTTATATAATTTCTAACGGTTACTTCATTTGCTTCAATTTCATTTGTACCTACTATGATGACTTTTTCAACATCAAGTCTGTCAGCATAGGTAAATTTCTTTTTGGCCTTGCCATTTTCTAGGTAAACTTGGGAAGCAAAATTATTTTCTCTCAAAATATTTACCAATCCTATAGCATATCTTTTAGATTCTTCATCCATTGGTATTACCAAAATAGGTTTGTCAATTGCTTCTTCTTGCTTTGTCAAAAGACTAGCTTCATTTAATTGATAGAATAACCTAGTTAAGCCTAAAGAAAGTCCAACACCTGGGAATTTCTTTTTAGTAAAGTTGTTTGCAAGGTCATCATACCTACCACCAGAGCAAACTGCTCCAATTTCCTCATAATCTTTTAGGTAGGTTTCATAAACTGTACCTGTGTAATAATCCAAGCCCCTAGTAATTGTAAAATCAATCTTTACATTTTCACTAGGCAAGTTGAAATCTTGCATGTATTGGTAAACTTCTTTTAATTCTTTTACACCCTCTTTAAACTTTTCATTTTCAATTTGGTAATTATCTAATTTTTCTAAAGACTTTTCATTGCTATCTTCAGACCTTATGAAGTCGAAGATTTTTTCAATGTTTTCATCTGAAATCTCAAATCCCCTTAAAAGGTCTTTGGTCTTATCTTCACCAATTTTAGCTAGTTTATCGATGGTTCTTAAAACTTCTTCAAACTTATTTATTGATAAGGATTCTAAAAATCCTTGTAACAATTTACGATTGTTTATCTTAAAAACCAACTCTGAAAATCCTAAGTCCTTAAAGATATTAAAGATTAGGCTTGGTAGTTCTGCATCATTGGCTAGGTCTAAGTTTTCATTACCAATGATATCTATATCACATTGGTAAAACTCCCTATACCTGCCCTTTTGATTTCTTTCCCCCCTGTAAACCTTACCTATTTGGTATCTTCTAAAAGGAAAATGGAGATTTTCTTGATGCATAGCTACATATCTAGCAAGGGAAACAGTCAAATCAAATCTCAAGGCTTGAGCTGTTGACTCCTTGTCTATCCTATAAATTTGCTTGGAGGTTTCTCCACCACCCTTAGAAAGTAGAATTTCTTCTTTTTCTATCAAGGGCGTATCAATATTTACAAATCCATATTTGATAAAATTTTCTTCGATAGTATTTTTCATATTATCGAATAGTTTCTGTTCTTCAGGCAGCAATTCCATAAAGCCTGGAAGAATAGAAGGTTTAACTATACTCATAAATCTCCACCTTATTATTTAATCCTAATATCCAAGTTGTTTTAATTTGTTATTTACTAGGCTTGATACATATTCTGGGTTTAGACCTGCTTTTTGTAATAGGTCAACTCTTTCCCAACCATAGCCAAGTTTACCTTGGATTATCATATCTACTAATTGGTCTACATTAGCATTTTGTATTTGTGAAACAGTTACAGTAGCTGTACTCTTGTATGAACCAACCTTAACTGGTGTAAAGTTTTTCAATTTGTTTTGATCAACTTGACTTGATTGGTTGTTTTGATTTCCGCTATCGCTTGGTCTTTCAACTTCTCTTTCTGTTTCTTTCTTTGTTTCTCTTTCTGTTTCCTTAACAGTTTCTTTTTCTGTTTCTTTTATTGTTTCTTCTTGTGTTTCTTTAACAGTTTCTTTTTCTGTTTCTTTTTCTGTTTCTCTTCTTGTTTCTTCTTGTGATTCACGGTTAGACTCATCTTTAGTTTCTAGTCTTGTTTCGTGTTGGCTATCAACTACAGTTGAGTTTGGTTTCTCTGAAAATAGCAATTTAATTGCGTAAACACTTATAGTTCCAACAAGTAAAAGAGCTAAAACAAGCATAATAATTTTTATTAATTTATTATCTGGTTCTTCTCGTCTTGGTCTTCTTGAGTATCCACCTTCCCTATCTGGTCTAGGTCTTCTTTGTCTTCTTGTTTCTTGATCTTCATTTCTAGATCTATTTTCGCTTGATCTATTAGTATCTGGTCTATTTTCATTTGGTCTATTTTCATTTGACCTATTATCATCTGGTCTATTATCCATATAATTCTCCTTTAGATTAATATTATTCTTCTATTATATATGTTTTTTAGAAAATAATAAACTAAAAGGCTAGTAAAATTACTAACCTTTTTGATTTCTGTAAACTTACTAATATAGAATATAGCTACTCTTGTATGATACTATATTTTGGGTTTAATGTTAAATTATATTTTATTTTTTTGTTCAGGAAAAACTTCTAAATACTTTTCTTCTATTTTTAGTAATTGGTATTTGTTTTCCATTTTAATTTCTTCTTCTATCAACTTACCATCTTTTAAGAACAATATATTATCTGTCAAAAGGCTAATATCAATTAAGCCGTGTGAAGAAATTATTATTGTAGTCCCATCTTTAGCCAGATCTACTAGCAAAGATCTAATCTGTATAAGCGATGTTGGATCTAGTCCATTGAAGGGCTCATCTAAAATTATTAATCTGGGATTATTCATAAGCGTCATTGCTATTAAAAGTTTTTGCTTCATTCCTAAAGAATATTGGGAAACTTTTTTATGAATAAATGATGATAAATTAAGCTTATCTATAACAATATTTTTTCTTTCTTTATCTAGTTTTTGAGCCGATTCAATAAAAAGTAAGTGGTCAAATCCTGATAAGTAGCCATATAATATGTTGGTATCTATTAAAAAAGACACTTTAGAAAATATAGATGATTCATCATTTTCTTCATCAAACAAATAAACTTCCCCTGAATCAGCCTTAGTCAAATTTGCTAGTATATTAAATAAAGTCGTCTTTCCAGACCCATTGGGTCCAATTAAGGCATATATTCCAGGCTTAGATATTTCTAAATTCAAGTCTTTTAGTATAAGCTTATCACCATAACTTTTAGAGATATTTTCAATTTTTACTATGCTCATTTTCTACCTCATTTTATTTCTTTACTTTTAGATAATTTCACACTGATATGAGTCAAAATAAAGGACCATATCAATAGGACTAATATGCTGATAAATATATTATAAAATCCAAAGGATGCTTTGAAAATAATTGACCCATCAGCAATATTTCTCGCAATTAAATGTGAAAAAGGATTTATATAATTTAGCTGATATGGCAAATATTTACTTAAGTAGAGCCCAAAAGTTAAAATACTAGTCAATATAACAAATACGTCTATTTTTCTTCTAACAAAAATTGATATAAAAATTGCTAGAGAAATCATGAATATTATTTGAAAAATTATAATCACAAATAGTCTAATTAAATATAGGTAAAGTGGTATCAGGCTAAAATAATTTAAATTATTTTCATTTATCAATTCGATATTTTTTACCGTGTTTTTATAGTAAATTACAGGATAATTTATATTTCCAAACCCCTCAGTTATAAAGCCAAGTAAAATTACCAAAACTACTATCACGCCTAGTATAGCCAAGGAAGTCGATAAAGAAGCTATTAACTTGTTTTTTATAATCTCTTTCCTTTTGATAGGCTGGGTAAATAATAGCTTAATTTGATTTCCATTTTCTTTATCATTGGTAAAGCCACCAGCACATACAAGCACCAAGAAAATAATCATAATTATATCTAGCTTATATATGTTAAACATCCTATAAAGTGAATATATAGAGGAATGACTGTTTTCATAATGTAAGTTCTCATAAATCAACGCCTTAGTATTTAGAGGTCCTTCTTCTAATTTGGATTGGTAGACTATCCATTTTTTCAAAAGTGGTTTATGGTTAATTTCTGCTAATTTTTCTAATCTTGCCGATCCTTCATAATAAGAGGCTTTTGAATAGGCTAAGTTAGCCTTATCACTAGGCGAATAATATCCAAAGTCATTTTGGTAAATTTTTTCTTTTAACTTATAATATTCTCTGCCATTTTGACTAGTATAATATTCTTTTAGCTTTATAGAGTCTTCTTTTTCGTCTTTTAATTTTTTTATTTCATCCTTATATGCCTCAAGTCTTATTTCGTAATACTCTTCAAATGATAATTCCATAGGCTTATCTATTAGGTTGACACCACCACTTATGATAAGATCTTTATTTTTTATAAAGTCTTGCATGGCTTTTTCTTCTTTTTCTATAAAATCTTCTATAGATGAATTATTTGCCTCAGACAAGTATTCACCTCTAAGCTTATCATCTTCAAATTTGAGTCTGAAAAATAAAGCTAATACTACTACAAAAGATAAGCAAATATATAAGTAAAAATCAGGAGATTTATATATTTTTATCATTTCAAAGTCTACTAGGCTTAATTTCTTAGCATGTTTTTGAATCTTTGTTTTTTCATTAGTGAATATATTGACTTTAACTAGGGCCAAGATGAAAAATAGTATAGAAATAGCTAAGCAAATAATGTAAGGCAATATTCCTTTGGCTAGGCTTATTTTTTGTATAAGTGTATGTCCATCATCTGCTAATACCTCTACAATTCCACCAGTTAAGGTCATTTTATAATCTAATAAATTTATAGGATTATAAGATGAAAATGAATAAGTATTGTACATATTCATAAATACTAGTAGGCAAAATATACTAAGTAAAATTCCAAATGCCTTTCTAGAATTATTAACTTTTGAGCTTATAAATAAGACAAAAGCGGATATAAGTGTAAATAATGCTAGGTAAGATAAGAATAAACTTATCAATAATTGGTAGCCTTTGATATAAGATAGGTCCTTGCTGTCAAATACTTTATAAATATCTGAAAAACCTAACTCTCCCCCTTGACCTGTAATTATAGATCCGATTATCATAAAAAATGAGACTAGGGCGAAGTATATTATCAAAGTCAATATAAATAAGAAAAATTTATTCTTAAATATTGTAAAATCATTTAATCCATTCGTTTTAAGTAGATTATAAGTCCCTTTTTCTCGCTCTTCAGAAATAATATTGTGAAATAAAATAATAACAAATAATATTAAAGGAAGACCAAATAATACTTTTTGATTATGGACTAAATTTTTTGTCAGGTTTGGAAAGTATTTTCCCCCTTCTTCGTAGGACATGGGACTCGCACTGGTAGTTTTCATATTGCTACTTGCAAATTTTAACCATTCCCACTGAAATTTTTTATCATTTCTAACTTTTATATTGTACTTATTTAATAGCTTTTCAAAACTTTCAACTTGCCTAATATATTCAGCTTTGTATTTTGTCTTATCGACCTTATCTTCATTGCTAGGTCCATCTGATATATAAGCAGACAAAGTATAATTATATATTTCATCGATTTCACCAGCGATTTTAGCTTTGTCTTCTTCACTTAAGTGGTCATTATCTTTAGAATACAAATCTATATAATTGCTAAAAGTGCTTATTTCATATACACCATTTTCATTTATTTCGATAGCTGAAGGAAAAGTTGGGTTTCCATTACTTTGATTGTTTATCAAGGCAAAGGCAGATGTCAACAAGGCAAATATTGTAATGAATATAAAGTAGTTTTTCTTAAATATTTTTTTTAACTCAAATTTTAACATAAGTCTTTAATCAAATACTGAATATACAGATCTTGATCATCCTCCTGTTTGAAATTGTAGATTTGTAAGTCTAATAGCTTACAAGTTTATACATTATAGCGAGTAATTAGTGTATTATTATTCGTTTTTACTATCTACTATTGCTATATCTATGATTTATCCTTTTATAATTAAATAAATATTTCTATAATAATATAATAATATCTTGCTTATGTCAAAATTTCACTTAAATATAAAAATAAACGGAATCTACTTTATATTTTAAGTAGCATTCCGTTTATTTTACATTAAATTATTTTATATTTAATTAAAAGTACTTTATTTCACTTGACTTTGTGCCTTAACAGCTTCCATTTTTGCTTTTACAGCTTCTTGGTCACCAAGGTACCTACGACTTATAACATTCATATCTTCATCTAATTCATATACGAAAGGTATACCTGTTGGTATATTCAAGCCTGCGATGTCATCATCCGATATATGGTCTAGGTATTTTACCAAAGCTCTTAATGAGTTACCATGGGCAGCTATTAAAACTTGCCTGTTAGCTAATATTTCTGGTTTGATGTATTCTTCAAAATATGGAACAACTCTGGCAACTGTGTCTTTTAAGCATTCAGTTAGTGGTAAATCTTTTTTATCAACATTCCTATATTGGTCTTGTAGGGATGGATTTCTCTTATCATCTGCTTCTAAGGCTGGTGGTTGTACTGAATAAGATCTTCTCCATAGGTGAACTTGTTCGTCTCCATACTTCTTAACGGTTTCTTTTTTATTCAAACCTTGTAAGGCTCCGTAATGCCTTTCATTTAATTTCCAGCTTTTAATTACTGGTATCCATTCTTGGTCTAATTCTTTTAATACGTAGTTTGCAGTATGGATAGCTCTTTTTAGATAGGAAGTAAAGCAAATATCAAATTTGAATCCTTCTTCTTTCAATAGCTCTCCTCCATTAATTGCTTCCTTAACACCTGTTTCTGATAATTCTACATCGGTCCATCCGGTAAATAGGTTTTCCTTGTTCCATTCACTTTCTCCATGACGAACCATAACTAATTTATATGTCATATAAACCTCCTTAGGTTAGCCTAATTTTATAGTTCTTTATATCTAATTTAATTATAATCCTAAAGAATACACTTGTCCATAAAAACTTATAAAAAAAGCTCCTATTTAACATTAAATAGAAGCTTTGCTTATGGTGCCTAAGAAGAGACTCGAACTCTCACGGGCTTTCGCCCACTACCCCCTCAAGATAGCGTGTCTGCCAGTTCCACCACTTAGACTAATATTATATTTTTATTTTTTTAGGCAATGTAAAGGTTAAGTTAATACTTTTGATGTTGTAAATTCTTGTCGAATAAAGCACATATATAAGTATAACAGAAAACACGAAATTTTTTAAAAAATTTTGTGAAAATTATTAGGTAGTTTAG
>NZ_CAMPYN010000042.1 GCF_946998255.1 uncultured Helcococcus sp.
TAAGTACAATATTTCTTGGACTTCAGTATAATTTTTCTTTAATAAGTACAATATTTCTTGGACTTCAGTATAATTTTTCTTTAATAAGTACAATATTCTTTGGACTTCAGCTCAATTTTTGTCAATAAGTTCAAACTATAATCCCCACTCCTCCAATCATATCATCAAAACACCCAGATTTATCATATGTGAAAATATCTTAACAATAATGACAGTTTTTTATTCAAGCTATGTAAAATGTGGTAAAATAAATACTAATGTAAGTTTTACTTTTTGGAGGAAAAATGGATATTCATATTTTATGTGGTGGACAAAGTACTGAACACGAAATCTCTTTGAGATCTGCTAGGTCCATCATTAATCAATTAAATAAAGATAAGTACAGAGTTTCATATACATATATTACTAGAGATGGCAAGTTTGTGCCGGTAGGTTTTTACGAAGAAGATATCAAAAATCCTGAAGATTTAGAGGAAGAATGTGATTTAACCGTTTTAGAATCTTTAGAAAATTTTGTTAGTTTTATTAATAAACTGGACGATCCTTTGATAATACCTGTAATCCACGGTTCTACAGGTGAGGATGGCCAGATTCAAGGATTCCTAAAAACTTTACAATTAAGATACGTGGGGAATGATTTACTATCTTCTGCTCTTTGTTTTGACAAGGCACTAACCAACGACATTTTTGAATTGAATGGCATTCCTCAAGCAAAGTATTATTCTATAAACAAATTCACTTATGATACTTGTGAAGACAAGGAAGAATTATTTGACAAAATAATTGAAAAACTTGGAGAAAAAGTTTTTGTAAAACCTTCAAATAATGGTTCTTCAGTCGGTGTATCAAAGGCTAGAAGAGACAACCTAAAAGAGGCTATCGAAGAGGCTTTCAAGTATGATAATAAAGTCTTGGTAGAAGAAGAAATCATTGGTGAAGAGCTAGAAATTTCTGTAGTTGGTAACCACAATCCAAAAGCTTCCCTACCAGGTTCATACTCTACTGAAAGGGAAGTTTTTGACTATACAGCAAAATACCATGATACAAAAACTATAAGGAATGTTCCTCATGAATTGGACAAGGCCTTAAGTGACGAAGTTAGACAATTAGCTATAGATAGCTATATCGCAACAGGTTGCCGTGGTTTTGCTAGGGTGGATATATTTATGGACAAGGATAATCAATTTTTCGTAAATGAAATCAACACATTCCCTGGAATGACTCCAACTTCACTATCTACAGATTTGTGGAGGGCAACTGACGGTACAAGCTATAGTGAGTTTTTAGATATATTGATTGATTTGGCTAATGAAAGGTAGTAAGAATGCTTAATCTAACACTTAAAGAAATCGCTCAATTAGCAGATGGAAAACTTAATAATGATAAATTTGAAGATGTAGTAATCAACGATGTTTCAATCGACACCAGAACCCTAGCCCAGGGGGACCTATATATTCCAATCATAGGTGAAAACTTTGATGGCCATAAGTTTATCGATTCAGCTATCATTAAGGGTGCCAAGGCAATTTTTTCCGAACAAGGAAAATTTGTTAAGGACGACTTTCCTATAATCTACGTAAAAGATACAACTGAAGCCTTACAAGAATTTTCTAGCAAATATAGACAAAGTCTAGATATTAAAATCATTGCTATAACCGGTTCAAATGGTAAAACTTCAACAAAGGACTTGATAAGTAAAATCTTAGAAGAAAAGTATATAGTTTCTAAAACTATTGGAAATCTAAACAACCACATTGGTTTACCACTTACCCTTCTTAAATTTAACAAAGATACAAATATCGGTGTAGTTGAAATGGGGACAGACGGCTTTGGTCAAATAGAAGTTTTGTCAAAAATCGCCAGACCTGATATAGCAATCATTACTAATATCGGGGACTCACATCTTGAGGCTTTAAAGACTAAGGAAAATATAGCTAAAGAAAAATTACATATTATTGACTATTTAGCTAAAAATGGTGTATTTTACTATAATTTAGATGACCCAATTTTAACTAGTGAGTATAAAAAATTAAATAAGAATATTAGAGATATAAGCTTTGGTAAAGATCCAAATGCTGACTATAGGTTAAATATAATTGAATCCAACAATAAGGGATCACTATTTACCCTAAATGATGATTTTTACAACCTTACTCTAATAGGAAAGCACCAGGTATATAACGCCAGCGTTGCAATTGCTGTAGCTGAAGAAATAGGAATTGAAGAAGATAAAATCAAACACGCCTTATTAGAAAATGAAGCAAGTTCTATGAGAACTGAGCTGATGAATATGAATGGCTTTGATATTCTTAACGACTCTTACAAGTCAAACCCTCAATCCTTGCTAACAGCCCTAGATACCTTGAGTATACTAGATGGCTATAGAAATAAAATAGCAATCTTGGGTGACATGTTGGAACTTGGAGAAAATGAAGAAGAACTTCATAGAAATATTGGTAGACAAATAGACCCTGATAAACTTGATTATCTACTTTTATTTGGTCCCTTATCCAAATACATCTATGATGAAGCTGTAAAAGTTATGGGTCAAAATAGAGTGTTTTATTTTGATAATAAGGATAAACTCGTAGACAAGGCAAAATACATTATAAAAAGAGGTGATATAGTATTGGTAAAGGCCTCTAGGTCTATGCATTTAGAAGAAATTATAGAATCTCTATCAAATTTAACATTTACTAAATAATAAACAAAAAAAGAGTTGATAATAGCTTTTTTAGCTATCTATCAACTCTTTTGGCATATTCATTTATCTTACCATAAATAAAGTCTAAACCATCTTTGAAATCAAAAGCTTCCATTTTTGTTTTATACTTATCCAAGTTTTGATACATATCATCTATAACTTCTAACAGATCTGCCTTTGTAGCTTCTTCTTCATTGACAATCACAGCAAAACCATCTTTTTCAAAAGATCTGGCATTTACAACTTGGTCCCCCCTTGATCCTTTTACTAGTGGAATAAGAATCATCGGTATCTTATAATATAAAAACTCAAAGATAGCATTGGCTCCTGATCTTGAAATTACAAGGTCGGATAAGGCTAATACGTCCTTTAAATTACTTGTCATGTATTCGTACTGATAATAACCTGCTAAGTCTATATCAGGATCTAGGTTACCCTTTCCTGCAGAATGGATCACTGTGTATTTTTCTAATATGTGTGGAAGATTTTCACGAATGGTTTGATTTATATAAGCTGACCCTTGTGATCCACCCATGACCAATAATACTGGTTTGTCACTTGTTAAGTCTAAATCTTCTATAGCCCTATTTTTATCACCATTTTTCAAATCTTCTCTAATGACAGGTCCTACATAGGTAGATTTTCCATCTTTGATATATTTATTAGTTTCTCTAAAAGTTGTAAAAATAGTCTTTACAAATGGCTGAACTAGTTTGTTTGCCAAACCTGGTGTAAAATCTGATTCATGGGCCAGAGTTGGAACACGGTTGACCCAGGCTCCAAATATTACTGGTACTGAAACAAATCCACCCTTAGAAAAACAAATACTTGGTTTTATTTTAAATATCTTGTATATGGACTGAATACAGCCAGCCATAACTTTGAATACATCTTTGAAATTTTCAAATATGCTCTTAACTGTTTTATGCCTTCTAAATTTACCAGTACTAATACTGTGATAATTAACACCACTAAGATTACTGATTAATTCTCTTTCAATACCATCTTTTGAGCCAAAGTAATGGATTTCCCAGCCGTCTTTTCTTAATCTAGGTATGAGGGCTAGGTTTACTGAAACGTGACCTGTAGTCCCTCCACCTGTTAGTACAATTCTTTTATTCATACTCTTCTCTATTTTTCTATTTTATCAACCATCATGTATGGTTTTAATACTTCGGGTATAGTTATTGATCCATCTTTATTTTGGTAGTTTTCTAATATGGCTGCAAAAGTCCTACCAACAGCAAGTCCTGATCCATTTAAAGTGTGTAAGAATTGAACTTTTCCGTCTTCGTCTCTGTATCTTAGATTTGCTCTTCTTGCTTGGTAGTCAACAAAGTTTGAACATGATGATATTTCTACATATCTATTGTATGATGGCATCCACACTTCTATATCATAGGTTTTTGCTGATGAAAATCCTAGGTCACCTGTTGATAATACTACTACCCTATAAGGAATTTCTAATAATTGTAGGATTTTTTCTGCGTTTTGAGTCAATGATTCTAATTCATCAAAAGAATCTTCCGCTCTTGTTAATTTAACTAATTCAACCTTGTCAAATTGATGGTTTCTTATAAGTCCTCTTGTATCCCTACCTGCAGAACCGGCTTCTTGTCTAAAGCATGGAGTGTAGGCAACATACTTAACTGGTAGCTCTTCATAGGATAAGATTTCATCTTTCCTATAGTTTGTTACTGGAACTTCAGCAGTAGGAACTAAAAAGAAATCTTTTGAAGGAATATGAAAGGCATCTTCCTCAAACTTAGGTAATTGTCCAGTACCTAGCATAGCTGACCTATTTACCATTAAAGGTACACTTAGTTCTGTATAGCCATGGTCTCTTGTATGAACATCTAGCATAAAGCTATAAATAGCTCTTTCTAGTCTTGATCCTAAGCCTTTAAAAATAGAAAATCTAGCACCGGATACTTTAGCAGCTCTTTCAAAGTCTAAAATACCAAGGTCAACACCTAAATCCCAGTGGGCCTTTGCTTCAAAGTCGAATTTTCTAGGCTCACCATTTTTTCTTATTTCAATATTGTCAGAATCATCTTGTCCTTCAGGAACATCTGGATTTGGCATGTTTGGAATATATAAAAGTTTTGTTCTAATATTGTCATTTAACTCGTTTACTTCTTCTTCTATATTTTTTACATAGCTTGATAATTCTTTCATTTGAGCAAAGATTTCTGTAACATCCTTGCCTTCTTTTTTCAATTGAGGTATAGACTTTGATACCTTGTTTTGCTCAGCTTTTTTAGTTTCTGATTCGGTAATCAAAGCTCTTCTTTTTTCATCTAAAGCTAGGATCTCGTCTATAGGGAAATCGTCATGTCTTTTCTTTAATAAATTAATTACTTCTTCTCTATTTTGTCTAATATATTTTATATCTAACATTTTATCCTCTTTTTATCATTCCTATGTTTTCAATTTTTATATCTTGCTTATATATTCCACTTGTTTTAGTAAGTCCCTTTTTTAGACCTAAGAATGTGACAACCAAATCTGCTTGGACGCAAACAATATTGCATTCTCCAGTATCATAGTCCATTCCAGATGGTATATCTACTGATATGGTATATATCCTAGACTTGTTTATACAGTCAATCACAAATTCTGTAGGGCCCTGGAAAGACCTTTCAAACTCTATGCCTGATATGGCATCTATCAGAGTGTTTACCTTGTTTAGATCAGATGGGAATTCATCTAAGTCACCAAGTGTTTCTAAAAATGAGACTTCTATATCTAAGTTTTTTATAATATTATATTGGTATTTAAATTCTTCATTAGCCAAGTTTAAACTATCGACTATATATATGTATACCTTTTTCCCTTCAGCATATAGGTTTCTTGCAATAGCTAGGCCATAGCTACCATTTTTATTTACTCCACATATTATAGCGAAGCTATGTCTCAGGTCAAGGTCTATATGCTTGATAGTCTTCAGCGCAGCCTGCTCTACTAATACATTTGGGTCTATACCTAATTTTTCAATATTGTAAGTCTCTAAGTCTTGGAAAGTTCTCCTATCAATTACTTTCATAACTGCATCCTTACATCATTACCAAACAATCGCTTTTGATAATATTTACCTACAATCCTTGAATAAATCCTAGCATCATAGATTTCTCTGAGCTCTTCAGGGTTAAGGTTTGAAGATATAACCACTGGTTTCTTCTTTACTAACCTTGAATTTATAACTTCAAAGATGGCTGATTTGCTTGCATCATTTGTATTATTTGTCCCTAGGTCATCTATAATCAAAAGGTCAGAATTAAATATAGTGTCTATTTCAGATTGCAATTTAGCTTTTTCTTCACTATATGAAAATCTGTGTAATAATATTTTATTTACTAGGTCTGATTCTGACAAGTAAAGAACAGAATAGCCCTGGTCCAATACCTCTTTGGTAATTGAGTTTAACAAATAGGTCTTACCTGTCCCAACCCTACCAAATATATATAGGTTTACAGAATCTTCGTCAAAGTGGTTGGCATATTGATATAATTCTTCTTTTATAGCTTTTATATTTTCATACGGACTTATCACCTCATTAGCTTGCCTATCTTTTCTAAATAAGGAAAGGTCAAAATTATCAAAGTTTTCTTCCTTGATTATTTCACTGACTCCCGTATCTTGATAAAGCTTGTTAGTCATCAACTGCCTCTTGCAGGTACATATCTTGGTACCTACAGATCCTGTATCCTTACACTTGACACAATGATAATGCATTTGTAAGTAGTCTACAGGGTAGTTATTTGAAGTCAATATATGATTAAATTCTTTATTTAATTGGTCAAGTCTTCTAGTGAGTTCACTTGTGTCTTTGCCGGAAACTAGGTAGTTAAATTTCTTTATACTATTTTCTTTTATAGCCCTATTTAAATCTTTCATTTGAGGAAATTTAGTAAATATTTCATTTTTTCTAGCTTCTAGACTAAGTTCATTATTCCTTCTTCTAGCCTCTAAAATCTCTTCTACTTGTCTCATATCTTTCCTCTATTTTCTATTTTTCTTATTAATAGGAATTTTCTTTTGTAGTTTTGCTTCTACAAAAGCTCTTCTTTCTTCTTTTGTCAACCTATCATCATTATCAATAAGTTGTTGTTTTCTTTGCTTGTTTTTTGTAGTGTTTTTTGTTTTTGAAGCTTTAGCCTCTTCCTTACTCTTGTTTCTAGCTTCAATATAAGTATCAAGTTTTTCCATATCTGTAGCCCCATCAATCATCCAATTTCGCATGGTTGCAACTAAAGGATCTACAGATTTTGTCCCCCTTATACCAGAGGCAATCATGTAGGCATAGGACATAAAGTCTGGGCTAGCATTGAAGTCATTCATAAGCTCCACAATTTTTCTTATTTCTCTAGGATTCAGGATTATTTCAACATCAGAGCTTTGAGAAATAAAGTCTTCAATAGATTTTATCATATCTCTTACAGCTAGGTTTTCTTCTTCTGTAGGAATGTCCGAGCTTACATTTTCACTAGTGGCAGCTGGGTTTTCAGTAGATATCTGTATATCAGCTAACTGTGGTGCCAATATTTGTAATCTCATGGATTTGAAAATGTATGAATCGCCATTTTTCTCAACTACACCCTTGTCTATCCAGTAAGACCAAGCATCTACCACTTGCCCTTCGCTTAGATTCATCTCCGCTGCAATATTTTCGTTGCTAGCATTGTCAACACCCATATGGGCTAATGATAAGGCATATAAATAAACTTTTATTTGACTTTCGTTAGCGTTAGCCATGAGGGTATTAATAAACATATTTTCTATTGGAGTGACGCCTAAATCTAATTGATCTTTTTGTAACTCAAGTTTCATTGATATACTCCTCTCTACTTAGTCTCATAAAATAAATTTTACTTTCAATTCTGCCTCTGCTTGTCCTGAAATGCTTTTTAATTTCTTTGTATTTTTCATCTTCTAAGTCTAAGGCTTGGTTTTCAAAAACTTCATATTTTTCCTTGTATATCTTAAAGTTAAAAGCTTTGTAGAGTCTAATGGCCCTATCATTCCAAGCATTGACTTCTAAAATCAAAGTACGCATTTTCATTTCTTTGAAATAAAGATCTAAAAATAGCTTCATGGCTTCTTTTCCATAGCCTTTTGAAGTCCATTTTGAATCTATAACTATACCTAATTTTCCAGACTTTATTATTGGTTTTATTTCTTTTACACCGATAAATCCTATCATTTCATCATCCAGATTTATTGAAAAATAAGAAGCAAAATTATTTCTTTGCTTTATAAGATACCAATAATCCGCCTGGTCTTCGGTCATATCATTGTAAGAATAACCGTAAAAAAGAGGTTCATCAAAACCTCTCCATGAAGAAAATCTCTTAGTATCTTCATACTTAAGTTTTTCTAAGTATAGCTTATTCTGGCTGGTCATAGTCATATCCTAAGTCATGGAAGGCTGTATTTTCCTTCTTGAAGAATAGTTTTCTGGTACCTGTCGGACCATTTCTATGTTTTGCTATATTTATTTCAATTATATTTTGCTCTTCAGCATCTTCATCGTAATAGTCATCCCTATAAAGCATCATTACAACGTCCGCGTCCTGTTCAATAGCACCGGATTCTCTTAGGTCAGAAAGCATAGGTCTCTTATTTGTCCTCTCTTCTGACTTTCTTGACAATTGAGATAAGGCCAAAACTGGAATGTTTAACTCTTTAGCTAGAGCTTTTAGTCCTCTGGAAATATTTGAGATTTCCTGTTGCCTATTTTCATTCCTACCTACTTCACTTGTCATAAGCTGTAAGTAGTCGATAACAATCAAATCTAATCCTGATTCAAGTTTCAATCTCTTGGATTTGGCTCTAAGTTCTGTAAGTGAGATAGAAGCTGTATCATCGATATATAAATCAAGATTATTTAAGGTTTCTGTTGTGTTGTACAACAAGGCCCAGTCTTGCTCTTCTATATTACCAGCTATGATATCTTGTAATTCAACCTTGGATAAGATTGAAATAATCCTTTGAAGGATTTGTCTTTTTGACATTTCTAATGAGAATACTGCTACCTTGTTACCAACTAAGGCCGCATTTAACCCCATGTGGATACCTAAAGCAGTCTTACCTACAGATGGTCTAGCCGCCAAAAGAATAAAGTCAGAATTTTGCAAACCAGATAATTGATTATCCAAGTCTCTAAATCCTGTTGTAACTCCTGTTAGACTCCCGTCATTTAGAGCAATTTCAGCTATATAGGCAAAGGTTTCAGAAACTATGTCTTCTACTTTTACAAGGCCATCCTTATTGTCAAATTCTGACATTTTAAATAGCTTTTCAGAAAAGTTTCCTATCAATTCTTCTGAAGAATGCTTGCCAGTCCTTACTTCATTGATGATATTGTCACCATAAGAAAGCAATTGTCTCAAAACAGATTTTTCTTTGATGATGTCAAGATAAGCTTCATAGTTTGCGCTATAATATTGTTCATCAACTAAACTAGTTAGGTAGCTACTGCCACCAATATTGTCTAATTGCCCCATTGATTCTATCTTGTTTATCAAGGTTGTAAAATCAACAGGAATGTTATCTTGGTTTAATGAGACTATGGCCCTAAAAACTATCTCATTTCTTAAATCATAAAAGTCTTTACTATTAATTTTTTCAAGAAGAAGATTCACCAAATCTGGGTGGATAATGGTTAGTCCCAAAACCGCCTTTTCAGTTTTTAAATCACTAGGTGGATTAAATTGTTCCATATCTTCCCCTTTTATTCTTATTGACCCTTAACTTCTACTTTTAGGTCTGCTGTCATTTCAGGGAATACTCTAACTTTAACTGTATATCTTCCTGATGTTTTAATATTTTCGCTTAGTTCAACTTTCTTTTTGTCTATTTCAAAACCTTTTTCTTTCAATTCATCTGCTATATCTTGGGCAGTTACTGAACCGAATAATTTTCCATCTTCACCAGATTTCTTTTCAACAACTAGGTCTAATTCTTCTAATTTTGATTTTAATTCTTCAGCTTCAGCTTTATTTTGTTTAAATTCTTCTTTTAATCTAGCCTGTTCTTCC
>NZ_CAMPYN010000043.1 GCF_946998255.1 uncultured Helcococcus sp.
ATAGAATCTTGTATTTTGAATGGTTTGGGATATATCGGACGTTTGGAAAAGAAGAATGGGAGTAAAATTGTGACAAGTCACAATTTTACGTCATGACACGACAAGCACGAACAAAGTGAAGTGCGAGTCGATGTCTGGCCCTTCTGTAGCAAAATAAAAATAATGCGACCGAGTAGGGAGCATTTTTTTATTTTGTCGCTGAATGGGATTGAAAATTACGAAGTAATTTTCAAAGAAAGAAAAATAATACTTAAATAAACGTTCTGCCCTTCGTCATTGAATGAATAAAAATTCGACCGAGTAGGGAGCATTTTTAGAATGAGATGTGAATGGGAGTAAAAACATTGCGAGCAATATTTTTACTTGCGAGGATATGAATAGTAGTCACTTTTTGGTCTTTGTTGAGAGCTATAAAAACGATTATTTAAAGACAGCACATTTTGAAAGTAATGGTATAATGTATTGAATAAAAATTTAGAGACAACACATATTTTAGTAAGAAATCAAATGTGTTGTCTCATTTTTTAAATACAACATAAAATTTTAAAATAGAAAGAAAGTGTTGAAAATAGCATGAAAATGCTGGTTGGCATATTTCTATAAAATAATAGTATATATGTATAAACAAATACTCAATTAGAAATATCAAAATATTATATGGCGGATTAGTAGTAAGTTAACTCAAAATATAATGCGGATTTGTAGTAAAATAGGTATATATTAATTGCGGGTTTGTGATAAAATGAGTATAATAAATTGCGGATTTGAGGTGAAATATGTTAAAAAGAAAAATTTATTCGAAATTAGTTGATTGGAAGAAAAATGATAAAGGTAAGACTGCTCTTTTAGTAGAGGGTGCGAGACGTATCGGAAAGTCTACAATTGTGGAAGAGTTTGCGAAAAAAGAATATGATAGCTACATTTTAATAGATTTCGCTTTTGCATCTGAAGAAATACATGATTTATTTAAGAACATAAATGATTTAGATTATTTTTTTATGCAATTGCAATTGTTTTTTGGTGTTAATTTAGTGGAAAGAAATTCGTTGATAATTTTTGATGAAGTACAATTTAATCCGTTGGCTAGACAATCCATAAAGAAATTAGTGGCAGATGGTAGGTATGATTATATAGAGACGGGTTCACTAATTTCAATTAATAAAAATATTAAAGATATATTAATACCTAGCGAAGAACGAAGAATTAATATGTATCCCATGGATTTTGAAGAATTTTTATGGGCTATTGGAGATGTTTCTACTGTTGAAATCTTAAAAAAATTTTACAATGAAAAGAAACCATTAGGAGAAAAGATTAATAGAGAAATATTGAGAAAATTTAGATTATATTTGATTATTGGTGGAATGCCACAAGCAATTATTGAGTATTTGGAATCTAATAATTTAGAAAAAGTAGATCAAGTTAAAAGAAATATAATAGATTTGTATGAAAAAGATTTTTATAAGATAGACAATAAAGGTAAAATTTCTTCTTTATATGATGCTATTCCTAGTGAGCTTAATAAACATACCAAAAGTTATCAAATATCAAGTGTTTTACCAAATGATAGAAGAGATACTATTTCAGATGAGTTGATAGAACTTATCGCCTCTAAAACTGTCCTGCCTTCTTATAATGTGTTGGATCCTAGTGTTGGACTTTCAAGTATGTATAATAAGAAAAACTTTAGATTATACAATTCTGATACGGGGTTAATGATTACAATGATGTTTAAGGATAAAGAGTTTACAGAGAATAGTATTTATAAGAAGTTATTATCTGATAAATTGCCCGCAAACTTAGGAATTGTTTTTGAAAATGCAGTAGCTCAAATGTTGGCAACAAAAGGTCATAATCTTTATTATCATACTTATTATGATAAAAAACAAAAAAGAAATTTTGAAATAGACTTTATACTTTCTGATGGAAGCAAAATTGCTCCAATCGAGGTAAAATCTTCTAATTACAGAGTTCATAAATCATTAGATAGATTCAGTCTGAAATATAATAGTAGAATATCAAAGAAAATAGTGCTACATACTAAAGATTTAAGGGTGGTTGGAGATATATTATATTTACCTGTGTATATGGGGATATTTTTATAAAAATGAATAGTTTAGATTGGATTAGAAATAGAAGCTCTGGTCTATATTTCTGGAGCTTTTTATATTTAGACATTAGTTTAAATATTCTAAAAGAATAGTTAAACATAGCCAAAGTCTAGGAGATTTTTCCTAGACTTTGGCTTTTCTGTAAGCAACTACAAACTCTTTATTATCTCTATAGCCTCTGCAACCCCATGTTCATCATTGTTTGCAACATGGTGGGTAGCTAGATCTTTAATTTCTTGATATGAATTTTCCATAGCAAAACCATAGTCAGCCATTTCAAACATTTCTAAGTCGTTTAAGCTGTCACCGATAGCTATTCTTACTGAATCATCTAATTGCAAGTAATCTTCCAAGTGTTTAAATACCATTCCCTTATTTACATGTGCTGGAACAATCTCCAGATTTGTTCTTTCAGATTCTGTAGCATAAACCCCATCTAGCTTTGATAGTTTTTCTTGGATTTCTAGCTTGATTTCATAAATTGGTAGGTACATGAAAAACTTAAAGATATCAAAATCTTCTTCATCAAACATTGCATGGAAATCATCGATCTCTTTTAAATGATCTGCTAGAACATTCTTTTTGTAATTTTCAAAAGAGTTAAATTCTTCTTCAGTTAAAACATGTGCAGAACTTTGAAACAATTTTTCTAACCTATCAACATGGTCTTTTTCACCAAACCTACTATTCTTGTTATATGTTAAAAATGGTTGGTCTTTAATAGTTTCATATATATTTTTAGCCTGGTCCTTTGTAAAAGGAAGCTCAAATATGAGCTCTTCACCCTTGTAAGCAAGACCACCATTTGACCCAACATAGGCTATATCAAGATCATATTTATCAAGTAATTCTTTTATATTAAAGGCAGGCCTACCTGAACAGATAAATACAAAATAGTCATCATCATTTGCTATAGACCTCAAGGCTTCAACATTTTCTTTGCTAATTTCTTTTTGTGAATTCAAAAGCGTGCCGTCTAAATCAATACCGATTAATTTCATTCTTCCTCCCATAATTTATAATCTTTAGATAATTATATCAAAGTATAAGGAAGAATACTTGTAGGCCAATGTTAAAAATAGTTTAAATAATAAATAACCTCAAAATTCATTGGTGAACTTTGAGGTTAAGCAATCATTTAATTAAGATATCTTTATAGATAAGACATCATATCCTAAAGACCTTATCTTATTTTCAACTTCTTTAGAGTCTAAGACATTCTCATCAAAGTTTAATTTAACCTTAGCTGAGTTAAATAATACTTTTACACTGTCCTTATCAACACCTTCCAAACTTTTCACACCCTTTTCTATTTTTTCAAGACATGATGGGCAGGTTAATGTTTCTAATTGCATATTTAATTTTTTCATTTTATTCTCCTTTATTTTTATTATTTCTAATCAATCTCATACCATTCAATATAACTAAAAATATACTTGCTTCGTGGATTAGCATTCCTAAGGACATATTCAACCAATTATTGAATAATAGGGAGTATAGTAGAAAGAATACTACAAATACCGCTATAAATATATTTTGGATCATATTTGCATGAATTTTTTTTGATAGTTTGTGGGCATATTGTATTTTTCTAATATCAGAATTCATCAAGACTATATCTGATGTTTCGATGGCAATGTCAGTACCATTTCCCATGGAAATACCTACATTGGCTAGAGACAAGGATGGACTGTCATTTATACCATCACCTATAAAGGCGACTGTGTGACCATTGTCTATAAGTTTTTTTACATATTTAGATTTGTCTTGAGGTAAAAATCCTCCATAGCCCTTTGTCAGACCTATTTCATCACATACAATATCAACAGTCTTTTGATTATCTCCAGATAGCATTATTAAATCTTTAATACCTTCTTTTTTGAGGTCTTCAATAGTATCTTTAGCTTCTTCTTTTATTTTATCTCTGATTAAAATCAAACTTTGCAGTTTATCATCATAAGCCATCAAGATGATAGAATAGGCTTGGTTTAAATATTTGTCTATATCATTTTTTTGCTTGTCTGATAGTTCAATATTTTCTTTTTCTATTAAGGAAAGATTTCCAACAATTACCTTCTTATCTAAAACTTTAGCAATGATTCCTTTTCCTTCTACAACTTCCGTACCATCTGTTTCATAATAGGAATGGTTTTCATATTTTTCTATGATTGCCTTGGCTAGGGGATGGTCTGATTCTCTTTCTACACTCAAGAGCATGCTGATATTTTCAGACTTTTCATCTGTGTAAAATATATGGTCAATTACTTCAGGGTGACCCTTAGTAATGGTTCCTGTTTTATCAAATATTACTGTATCGATTTTGCTAAAGTCTTTGATCACCTCACTAGTCTTAAAAAGTATTACATTTTTAGCTCCATTACCGATACCTGCAACATTTGATACTGGTACTCCTATTACCAAAGCCCCAGGACAACCTAAGACCAAGATTGTTATTGCAAGTTCTATATCTTTAGTAAATATATAGACTAGAAAGGCTAGCAAAAGAACTAAGGGAGTGTAGTACTTAGAAAAACTATTTATAAATTTTTCGGTTGCTGATTTAGAATCTTGGGCTTCTTCAAGCAATTCGATTATCTTACCAAAGGTTGTATCTTCTCCGATTTTTTCTGCTACTATTCTAACGGTACCATTTTCTAAGATAGACCCAGAAAAAACCTCATCGCCTTTTTCCTTTTTTATTAGCATAGATTCACCAGTTATGCTTGCTTCATTCATATATCCGACACCAGAGCTTACACTTCCATCAACAGGTACTTGAGAGCCGGTTTTGACCAAGATATCATCGTCTATATTTAAGTCGTCTATATCGACTTCTTCATGGTCGCCATCGCTATTTATCCTTATAGCTGTTTTGGGTGACATTTCTATTAAACTCTTAATGGCGGACCTTGTATTATTTAGAGTTTTTTGTTCTAGATATGATCCAAATATAAATAGAAAGGTCACTATGCCAGATTCTTCATAATTTTTTATAATCAATGCGGCTATTACAGCTATACTTACCAAGACATCTATGCTTATTACTTTTATTTTTATAGATCCGATGGCCTGCATTAGGATGGGTAGCAGGGCTATGATTGAAGCTATAAGGAAGAATGTATCCTTTAAATAAGCATTATCAAATATATAACTGGATACCAATCCTGCGAATATGAGGATGGCACTTAAGACCATTATTTTGTTTTTGTTTTTAAATATAAGTCTGTTCATATTACACCATTAGTTCTTCATCAATCTTTTTTAACATTTTATATACAGCTTCATAAGTTTCGCAAGTGTCTTGTGGAATGGTGTAGTCATTTGTTATTTTTCGTAGATTAACAAAATCGTCCTCTAATTTTTCATGGTTTGAATTATCTAAATTTTCTTTTATAGAATTATATATCCTATCTACTTCAAATATTTCATCATGGTCTTTTCCATGTACTTTTTTAACTATAGGTAGATAAAAATCTAATTTTTCAAATAAGTCTTTGTTCTTTTTCCTATACATAAAAATCTCCTTTACTTTTTAGCCTATATACACTATAAGACAGAGGAGAATCTATTTCCTTGAGCTAGATCAAGTTTTTTATTTAATTGTCGATATATTCATTTAATTTTTCAACATCCAATATTTTTATCTTCCTATTGGTCTTTTCTATATAGCCCAAGTCTTCAAATTCCTTTAATTTTCTTGAAATAGTTTCTGGGCTAGTGGCCAAATAGTTAGCTAATTCCTTAGAAGATAGGTCTAGGTCAAATTCTTCTTGGTTGCTGCTATGGTAAATGTTTAAAAGATAGGAAGCTATTCTGGTATTTACATCTTCATAGGCATTGCTTAAGGATTGCTTTTCAGTCTCAACCAATTTATCGCTAAATTCTTTTAGTAAGTTTATAGCTATTGTTGGATTTTCCATCATGATGTTTTTGAAGTCATCTTTTTTGACTAGGCAGATAGAAGTTTTTTCAAGGGCATCCACATAAGTGTCCTGTATTTCATCAGAGAATAGGGTGTTTTGACCTACCACATCTCCAGCCTGTAGGACTCTTAATAGTTGCTCTTTTCCTGAATTTGTCAGCTGGTATTCTTTAACCTTTCCTTTTTCTATTACAAACATGCCAATTTGATTTACTGGAGAAAAAATGTTTTCACCCTTTTCAAATTCTCTATGGGTCAAGATAGCATCAATTTTCTTTAGGTTTTCTTCATCCAAGTGTCTAAAAATTGGGACTTGTTCTGCACAATATTTCTTTTTCATTTTTTCTCCTTTTATCTAAAACACTTCATTCATATCCCTAGCATCCAAGTAAAGGATTTTTGTATCTACCTTAAATCCAAGTTTTTCATAGAGATTTTTCGCCTTGGTATTTTCAGCATCTACAGCTATTTGGAAGTCTTTGGTATTTATATCTTCAAATGTTTTTATAGTTTTTGCAAGTAGCTTGTAGGCATAGCCTTGTCTTAAATATTCTTTTTTAGTTGCCACACTATACATATAGTTTACATCAGATGCAAAGTCAACCGATACCCTAGAGATTATATCCTTGTCATTTCTAAGGACATATATGTCCACCGTATCCGATTCAATACTCGCTATATTGTATCTTTCAGCTACCTCTATATCAGAATCAAAGGCTTCATGCGTCAATTGAGTCAGCTCATCTACATCTTTTAAAGAAGCCTTTTCAAAGATTAAGTCAGAATAATCCCAGGAATCATCCAAATCTTCCTGCTTGTATTTTCTTGATAATTGATACTCTTCTGATTCATACCTTGTTAGATTTAGATTTTCAAGTAAGTCAGGATTCTTATCCAAAAAGACTTCTTCTGTTACAAAAGAAACTGTATTTAACTTATATTCCTTAGTTTCTTGTAAGAATGTTTGGTAGAGGCGATTAGCAAGTCCTTGTCTTCTATAGGACGGATCAATCTTTAATTGGATTTCCACATCCTTGCTATCAGCATAGGTAGCCAATAGACCTATCAAATCATCAGACTCATTATATGCCAGGAAGAATGCAGGCATGTCCTTGTCAAAGTTGTAGTCACTAGCAAGATATGGGTCCCTGTAGGTGTGGTCGAATGTGTGGACTTTTTTTAGAAGTTTTTCGATGGATTTTATTTGATTGTTGCTTAAGTTGTTTGTTGAGGTTATTTGCATGGGGACCTCCTTTGGGGTTTTGGTTATATTAATATATAAAGAATAGCTATAGACATATTTCAATCTATAGCTATTTTATCACTTTAATAAAATTAGTTAGTTTATTCTAATCTCTATCAATTATTTCTTCTTGAATACTCTTATCGTTAATATTAATAGTCAATCTCCATTCTTCACCTTCCAATGGGAGAAAATGTAGAATTATAGGTTTATTTAAGTCAATATTCTGAACTTCATATTCTAAATCAATCTTTTCATTTTTTTCAATTTTAGTTCTATAATTGTGACGCTCATAATCAACTCCTACCATTATAGAATCATCTCCATCTTGAGTAGCATATGCGGTTATACCAGATCCTAAAAATGACCAAGCTTCTCCGTCATCTCTTCTGAGAACCCAATCGAAATTAACAGTTCCTTTACCATTTGATTTGACAGTAACATTTTTAAGCTCTATTCTTCCACCAACAGTAGCAAAGTAATGTTTGTATTCATCAGCCTCTATTTTTGTTTTCTTACCACAACCAACTAATAACATAATAACAGATAAAAATAAAATACTTAATTTTTTATTCAATGTTTACCTCCAAAATTTCTGATTATCATATTTGTATCAATAATATACTTATTTTGAATATATATTATTAATTCAATTATAGTCTAAATTATATAATAAGTAAAAATAATATATAACATAATTTAATATTATTAAAACATAAAGATATAAATAAACTAACTTTATAATGTTTTATTAATTCAAGTTATAATTATAATATTTTAAAATTTAGTATAAATTATAATTATACTAATGTTATTGTTTTCATATTCTCTATATGTTATATTATAAATAATAAATTAATAAGAAAGGATTATTATGGATAAATTTTCACCTGAGGTTATAGAGAAATTAGGATACTATGTATATAGACTTATTGATCCTAGAAATGGAAATACATTCTATGTAGGTAAGGGTAAAGGGAATAGAGTGTTTGCTCATGTAAAAGATGCTTTATCAGATTATGATGGAGAGGATTATACAGAGGTATACGAAGAAGACGCTATTGATGAAAAAATAAAAACCATAAGAGATATAAGATCGTCTGGTTTAGAAGTAATACATTTAATATGTAGATATGGTTTAACTGAAAAAGAAGCTTTTGAAGTTGAATCAGCTTTAATTGACACATATTTAGTATTAACAAATATACAGAATGGTCATTATTCAGATAGAGGTGTTAATAGTGCTGAAGTACTTGAAAGAGAGTTATGTTTGGAAGAGTATGAAGAGGTTGAAGGCATTAACTATATAATTATTAAAATAAAAAATGAAACAATACAGGACCAAGGAACTATTTATGAAGCTGTTAGAAAGCACTGGAAAATAAATAAAGAAAAAGCTCTTGATTATCCATATGTTTTCGCTGTAATTAACGGAGTAGTTAGAGAAGTTTATGAAGTGGAAAACTGGTTTAATTCTGAAGCAATAGAAGGTAGAGTTTACTTCGAGGGAGAAGTAGCTGACTCTGAAATAAGAAATCGTTTCATCAATAAGAGGATTCCTGATACTTATTCTAAAAAAGGTAATGCAAACCCTATACAATATAAAAGAGAAGATAACTAAAATTAAAGCATCTACACATGTAGATGCTTTAATCATATATTGTCACTTTAGTGAGTTGAGTGAACGTAAGTGAACGAAACAAAAAACCACCTGCTATGCAGGTGGAGGTCATAAAGCTTTAGCTTCAAGCACCAAAAAATCCTCCTTGATGTATAATTGTGATAATCACATGCACAATTAGAAAAGGAGGATGTTCTGGATAAGAATAGTTTATAACATACTAAATGGAGATGTAAGTACCATATAGTATTTGCACCAAAATATAGAAGACAAATAATATATGGTAAATTAAGAAAAGATATAGGAAGTATACTTAGAGAACTATGCTCACGAAAAGGAATAAAAATAATAGAAGCTGAATTATGTCCTGATCATGTTCACATGCTTGTTGAGATACCACCAAAATACAGTGTATCACAAATAATGGGATACCTGAAAGGTAAAAGTTCCTTAATAATATTTGACATACATGCGAGCTTAAAATATAAATATGGAAATAGAAATTTCTCGTGTCGAGGATATTATGTAGACACAGTAGGACGTAATGAAAAGAAAATAAAAGAATATATACAGAATCAGCTAAAAGAAG
>NZ_CAMPYN010000044.1 GCF_946998255.1 uncultured Helcococcus sp.
TATCATTAATTTTGCTCCTTAATAAATTTGCTATGATCATTTTTTATTTTTTCTAACCTAGCTGGATCTAAAATTAATTCCAAGGCAGTTAAGGCTAGTAACTTTGCTCCTAAGCCTATAGATTCCAATCCTTTTTCTGACCTAGCAGCTTCTCTAAATTCTACTGTATGTCCTGTAATTGGAGTATCTGAAATGGAAATCGTAGGTTGTATAACCGGAACTACTTGACTGATATTTCCAACATCTGATGAACCACCTGCTAAAAATATATCAGTAGGCGTAATATCTTGACCATATTCTTTTAATTTTTCTACATATACTTCATCAAAAGATGGTGTAGGTATGGTATTATCAACCCTATTTTGGAATAGGCCAAATTTATATTCACATCCTGTTGCAAGACCTGCTGCCTTTACTATATTTTCAAATTTTTTATATAAATCATCTAGTGTTGGTCTTTTGTCAGCTCTTAAGAAAAATCTTGCCTTTGCATATTCTGGTACAACATTAGGAGCCTTTCCTCCATCTGTTATTATTCCATGAATCCTTGTGTCTGTAGGTAGATGTTCTCTTAAAGCATTTATACTATTAAAAACTTGTATCACTGCATCCAAAGCATTTATACCTTCCCAAGGAGCAGCAGATGCATGGGCTGACTTACCGAAAAACTCTACATCAACTGGCGCTACAGCTTTAGAAACACTTGTAAGTGTATGTCTATAACCAGGATGGGCCCCTAAGGAAATATCTACATCGTCAAAGAATCCCTTGTCTACAAAAGAACCTTTAGCAGATCCATTTTCTCCACCTTCTTCACCTGGTGTACCATAAACTCTTATTTCACCGCCAACTTCATCTATAACACTTTTTAATCCCACTGCAGCTAAGGAAGAAGTGGTCCCAAATAGGTTGTGACCGCATGCATGACCTATGCCTTCTAAAGCATCATATTCAGCATAAAATACAATTACTGGACCTGGTTTATTAGATTTATATCTTGCATCAAATCCAGTCCTATGGCCAGCCACATCAACTTTCACATCAAAACCTTCATCTTTTAATTTGTCTGATAAGGTTTCACAGGCAAAAAATTCATAATTACTTACTTCAGGTTTATCATGTATGCTTAAAGCTATTTTCTTGTAAGCTTCCAATCTTTCATCTACTCTTTTTTCTATTGTTTCTTTATAGTTTGTCATTTGTTTTCTCCTAAATTTATATTTAGCAAGCATTGAATTTATTCTTTAAATTAAAAAATCCTCGTCCTATATAAAGGACGAGGTTTATACCCGTGTTACCACCTTAATTCTAATTAATTTCACAATTAATTACTCTTCAAGTACTATCATACTCTAACGCTTTAACGGGCGTACCCGGAATACTCTACATATCGAATATTCAACTCAAAGACCATTTTCATTCAACTTCCGTTCTCCTGTTCTCAGCATAATACAGTCTCTCTGTGCAACTTTCATTAAACTACTTTTCTTATCAATGTTTTTGCTATTGATTTATATAATAAATCGATTTTTTTATTTTGTCAAATTTTTTTATTAAAAATTTAATAAATCTTTACCTCTTCCCAGGCTTCTTCAAAAAATTCAGTAAAATCGCCTAAGTCAACATAAACTTCTTTTTCGTCAAAGTTTGATAAATCTGGATACATTACATCAAAATTTTCTATAGATTTTACCGGTTCAAGATCCCAGGCAGCTGTAACTGGTGTGCCTTGTTCAAGACCAATTTGGGCAGCTATATCTGGTCTACTTAAAAAGTCTATTAATTTAAGAGCATTTTCATAATTTTTTGCATCCTTTGGAATAGCAAAATTATCTATCCATAAATTTGACTTAGGAGGTAAATAATAGTCTAGATCTGGATTTTCTGACATAGCAGCCCAAGCTTCTCCAGAGTAAATAACTGCTACGGCTCCTACCCCATTAATCATATGTTGCTTAATCTCATCTTGTAAATAAGCTGTGACTAGATTCTTTTGTTCTTTCATCAAGTCCCTTATTTCAATTAATTCCTTTTCATTTTTTGTGTTTGCTGAGTAACCTAGATGCCAGGCACCTGGCCCAAGTGTATCTCTTGAAGAATCAAGCATCCAAATTTGTTTTTTATATTTTTCATTGAAAATTATATCCCAATTATGAAGGTCTTGAGGATCAACCTTTGTCTTGTTATATAAGATTCCTAGGGTTCCATAAATCATAGGTATAGAATATTTGTTATTCGGATCAAATTCCCTATCCATAAATTCCTTACCTATATTTGAAATATTAGATAGTTTAGAATGGTCTATTTCTCTAAGCATACCTTCATCTATCATTTTTTCTACCATGTATTCGGATGGTGCAATAAGATCATAGTCAGATGGTGAGTTTTTTACTACTGTATACATATTTTCATTTTCATCAAATTCTGAATAAATGATATCTATACCTGTTTCATCTTCAAATTGTTTTAAGATATCATCTGTTAATACTCCACCCCAGTTATAAAAAGAAACCACCTCTTTATTAGAAGTCTTGTTTTCCTTATTTTCTTCTTTAGAGCAAGCTACTAAAAATACTAAAGAAGATATGATAAATAATAAAATAAATTTTCTTTTCATTATATTTTTTCTCCTCTGTTAGCATTTTTCTTGTTAAACTGTCTTATTTGTTTGAAATTAGCCAAGATTAATAAGACTAGTACTACTACAAACATTATAGTTGATAAAGCATTGATTGTTGGTTCAATACCTTTTTTAGTCATAGAGTAAACTATGGTTGATATGGTATTTTGTCCAGGGGCAACTGTGAAAAATGAAATTATAAAGTCATCTATTGATAAGGTAAATGCCATCATGGCACCAGCAATAATACCACTTTTAATTTCTGGAACTACAACCATTGTTAAGGCTTGTAAGGGCTTAGCACCAAGGTCTAGTGCTGCATCTATCAGGTTTCTATCCATCATTCTCACCTTAGGTAAAACGGCTAAAACAACATATGGGATTGTAAAGGCTACATGGGCTAAAACTAAAGTAAGTGTACCCTTAGGCAGTTGTAAAAAACCAAATAAAACCATTAAAGATATAGCTATAACTATATCCGGATTTAAAACTGGTATGTCATTTAAACCTAGAAGAATTCTTCTTTGTTTCTTTGAAAACTCTCCAAGAACAATTGCTGCCAAAGTACCTATTACAGTGGATATAACTGTAGCAAATATAGCTACTATTAGGGTCGTTTTTACAGCTCCCATTATAAACCTATCTTCAAATAAGGCCCTATACCAATCTAAAGAAAAACCTGTCCAAACACCAAATATTCTTGATTGGTTAAAAGAATAAACTATCAATACAAATATAGGGGCAAATAAAAATAAAAATACTAAATTTAAATATAATTTTTCAAAAATATTTGATTTATTTCTAGTCATTCATCCCTCCTGTTTCAATTGATTCTTTATCAAAGACCATTGATATAAGTATTATTACCATTAAAAATGTGGCTAAGGCTGATCCATAACCCCAGTTACCAGTTTTTGTAAAGGCTCTTTCAATCACGTTACCTACCATATTTACCATACCACCACCTAGTAGGTCTGCTACTTCAAATGTAGATATTACTGGTACAAAGACCATTGTTATACCGGATATAACTCCTGGAAGAGACATAGGAAATATGATCTTCCAAAATGTTTGAAATTCATTTGCTCCTAGGTCATAAGAAGCCTCGATTAATGAATAATCAATCTTTTCTAAGGCAGTATAAATTGGTAATATCATAAAAGGTAAAAAGTTGTAAACCATACCTAAAATAACTGATGCTTCAGTATATAAAAAGGACTTGTATTGGATACCAAAAATCTTTAGAAAGTTATCTAATACTCCATTTGGTGAAAGTATGGTAACCCAGGCATAAGATCTTAATAGGAAGTTCATCCACATTGGTACCATTATAAGCATCATGGCCATTGTCCTGTATTTTATATTTAATTTTGTCATGAAAAAAGCAAAAGGATAAGCTATTAGTAAAGATACTAAACTTGTAATTCCAGCTATTCTAAAGGATGCCCATATAGTTTTTAATGTGGGTCCTTGAAATATTTTTTGGAAATTTGCCAGGGTGAACTCCCCATCCTTTGTAAGGGCATAATAAAATATCATAAAGGTTGGTACTATTATGAAAATAAGTATCCAAAATATATAAGGATAGGCTAAAGTTTTTAATTTTTTCAATTTTAGTCCTCCTTGTTCATTACGTGGATAGCATCTGGAATTATTTTCAGTCCTACTTGACTATTTATTTTCGCATCATTGATAGAGTGAACTTTATAGTTAAATCCCTCTGCATTAACAATCATTTCCCAGTGAACACCCTTGAAGGTAATTTCTTTAACTTCTCCATTTATCATGCCTTGGTCTACAGGAACTATTTCAATATCTTCCGGTCTGATAACAACATCTACCGGTTGATTTTTATCAAAGCCCTTGTCCAAGGAATCAAATATGTGATTAGAAAACATAACTTTTTTATCTTCAACAGCTATACCTTCTAATATATTAGACTCACCAATAAATTGAGCTACAAAGCTATTTTTAGGTTCATTGTAAATATCTATCGGACTTCCTATTTGTTGGATTTCACCTTCATTCATTACAACTATTGTGTCTGACATAGTTAAGGCTTCTTCTTGGTCATGGGTAACATAAATAAAGGTTATACCAACTCTTTTTTGAATATTTTTCAATTCAATCTGCATGGACTTTCTTAATTTTAAATCTAAGGCTCCAAGCGGCTCATCTAAAAGTAATAATTTAGGTTTATTTACCAAGGCTCTAGCTATAGCAACCCTTTGTTGCTGTCCACCAGATAGAGAATCTATTGATCTTTCTTCAAATCCTTGTAAGTTTACAAGTCTCAACATTTCTTTTACATCTTGATCAATAGTTTCCTTGTCTACCTTTTTTAACTTTAAGCCAAAGGCTATATTCTCATAAACATTTAAGTGTCTAAATAGAGAATACTTTTGAAAAACTGTATTTATATTTCTTTTATAAGGTGGTACATCTGCAATATCTTTTCCGGCAAATAAAACTTGGCCAGAACTTGCTTTTTCAAAGCCACCTATTATCCTTAAGGTTGTAGTTTTTCCACATCCTGAAGGTCCAAGTAGGGTTAAAAATTCATCTTCTTGAACATATAGGTTTATATCATTTAAAATTACATTGTCACCATATTCTTTTCTTAAATTTTTTAATTCTATTAAATGCATACTTAACTCCTATTAAAAATTAGGCGGATTTGAAATCCATAAAACTTTACTTTTGCCATCATTTATATTTTTTATATATCTTTCCAAGTCAGAAAATATATAAAAGGTTTCCCCTTGTTCTAATATATATTCTTCATCTCCATAGTGAAGTTTAATCCTTCCTTCTAAAACATAGGCAAACTCTTCTCCTTCATTTGGGGCATATCTTCTGCTTTCTCCATCTTTATCCAGGATTAAAATTATAGGTTCCATCTCATTTTTTACAGAGTTTGGAACAATCCACTTCATTTGATGGCCTAATTTTTCATTTGTACCAACAAAAAAATCCTCTTCTTTAAATACTTTTTGCTCTTCTTTTTCTTCAGAGAAAAAATCTCCCAAATTGGTTCCTAGAGCTTCTAAAACATTTGAAAGTGTATCAACTGATGGAGAATTCAAATCTCTTTCAAGCTGAGATATGAATCCCTTAGTAAGCTCAGACCTATCAGCCAATTCTTCTTGGGTAAGGTCCATTTTCCTTCTCAGTGATTTAATTTTCTCACCTATATCCATTTTTTTCTCCTAGATTTTATACTTTATTTTTAATTAAATTCTTAATATATTAAACTAAGATTTATTATACCACTATAAACTTAAAATACAATACTTCTTTGTTTAAAATTTTATGTTTTTATATTATTTTTTTAGCATTTTATCTAAGAAATTCGCAAGGCTTTTATTATTAATAATGTAAATGTAATATTTGCCAAAAATCTATTATTTTGTGATCAACATGTTTGTTTGTTATATAATAAAATAAGGAGGAAATATGAAGACACAAATTATTGGTAAATCTAATATTAAAGCTAGCAGATTAATTTTAGGTTGCATGAGAATGTCAGATAAATCGGTTGAAGATGCAAAAGATATTATACAAAAAGCTTATGATTTAGGAATTAACCATTTCGATCATGCCGACATTTATGGAGGAGGAAAATCAGAAGAAATATTTGCTGAGGCATTAAAATTAACAAATATTAAAAGAGAAGATATTATAATTCAGTCAAAATGCGGTATTAGAAAAGGTTTCTATGATTTTTCCTATGATTATATAATAAATTCTGTAGAGAACATTCTGAAAAGACTTGATATTGATTATCTCGATATCCTACTTTTACATAGACCTGATACTTTAATGGAAACAGAAGAAGTTGCCAAGGCATTTTCTTATCTATACGAAACTGGAAAAGTTAGAAATTTCGGAGTAAGTAATTGTAATCCTGGTCAAATTAAATTATTACAAAAATATTCAAATTTCCCAATTTTAATCGACCAATTACAGTTTGGACCGGCACATACTCCAATGATTGATTCTGGAATAAATGTAAATATGAAAAATATAAACTCAATTAATCACGAAGATAGCATTCTGGAATATTGTAGATTGGAAGATATAACTATTCAGGCTTGGTCACCATTCCAAGTAGACCTTGACCAAGGGCTATTTATAAAGCATCCAGAATATACAGACTTAACAAAGAAATTAAACGAATTTGCAGATGAAAAAAATGTTACGCTTGAATCCATTGTAACTGCATGGATATTAAGACATCCAGCAAAAATGCAAATGCTAGTTGGTTCAATGAATCCAAATCGCTTGGAAAATATTGTTGCAGGTGTAGATATTGACCTAACTAAAGAAGAATGGTACGAAATCTATAGAAGTGCAGGAAATGATTTGCCATAGGGTGGTCATTTTATTAAAAAATATAGAGCGGCTTTGCGCCGCTCTTTTTTATAGTTGTTTGTATATTATCTTTGTTTTAGAAATTCATATTTCCACTTCTTATAATATGCTTCTATTCATCATCTACATTTATTTTTATAACTTCTAATGTAGTCAATGCATCCTCTACTAAAGTATCAATATCTAATTTCTCTTCCTCTTTTAATATATCTGAAAGTCTTGGCTTGGTAGCAGGACTGTCAGGGGCAAAAAATGAACAGCAATCATCAAAAGGTTCAATAGATATATCGTAGGTATCAATCATTTTTGCTTTTTCAATAATGTCTTTCTTGTCCATATTTATTAAAGGTCTAAATATTGGTAATTTACTTGCATCATTTACTACAGAAATCGATTGGATAGTTTGACTGGCAACCTGACCTAGGGCCTCCCCTGTTACAAATCCATCTATCCTATATCTGTCAGCCAATATATCGGCTATTCTCATCATAAATCTTCTAGCTATTATAGTGGTATATCTTGGTCTACAATTTTTATTTATAGCTGTGTAGATATTTAATAGGTTAATTTGGTAATAATCTATTTGGCCAAGGTATAGGGATAATTTTTGTGCTAGTCTTTTGGCCTTATATTGTGCTCTTTCTGATGTGAATGGATATGAGTGAAAATGTACACAAGCAATTTCAACTCCACGAGATGCCATTTCAAAGCCTGCAACTGGAGAATCTATACCCCCAGATAGTAATAATAGTGCCTTTCCACCTGTGCCTAATGGCAGTCCACCTATTGTAGGTATTTTATCTAAATATAAATAGGCATTATTTCTAATATCTACATGAACTTCTACTTGAGGATTTTTAATATCCACCTTGAAGTTGTCAAAGTTTTTAAGTACAAAGCCTCCTACTTTTGCTGCTAAATCCATAGAATTTAATGGATATTTTTTATCAGACCTATTGGCAAAGGCTTTAAAAGTTTTTTCTTCTTTTATGTCACTTTCTTCAATAAGATATTTTATTCCATCTTCTATAGAATCAAGATCTTTTTCTACCTGCAAAGTTTTATATACATAAGATAAACCAAAAACCATTCTAGCTTTTTTTATAATTTCTGGAAAATCTTCTTTATTAACTTCTACAAAAAACTTTCCTGAATCAACAAAATTATCTCCTAATTGAAAGTCTTCCAAGGCTTTTAATATTTGTCTTCTAGTTTGATTAATAAAGGTATTTCTATTTTTACCCTTTAACATAAGCTCTCCAAAGCTTACTCCTAATAACCATCTCATCCTATAATTCTCCTAATAATTTCAACTTTTTCTTTAATCTTCTCAACTACGATTTCTGCTTCTTCCATAGTACTATCTTTGGATAAGGATAGTCTAATGCATCCACCCTTATAGCTATCTTCTACACCTATAGCATCTAAAACTCTAGAATCGTGGCCCTTGCTACATGCAGATCCTGTAGAAACATATATTTCATCCATTTCTAAATAATGGAGTAAAATTTCTGCACCTATATTCTTAAAACAAATATTTAATATGTAAGGTGAGTAATTTTCTTCTGCTGATAGTATTTTCACATCATCAATTTTGGATATTTCTTGCCTTAAAAATCTATTTATTTCACTAATATTATCATAATTATTATCCAGCTCTGTTGCTTTGGCGAAGGCTAGAATAGCAGGTAAATTCTCCGTTCCTGAAAACAATTTTAATTCTTGACCACCACCAAAATATAAGCTATTAAAAGATGATAGATCTTTTATATATAGGGCTGATATCCCCTTTGGCCCATTTATCTTATGTGATGATATGGTATAGAAATCTATATTCCTTAAATCTGTA
>NZ_CAMPYN010000045.1 GCF_946998255.1 uncultured Helcococcus sp.
CAGGTGGTTTTTTGTTTCGTTCACTTACGTTCACTCAACTCACTAAAGTGAACAATAACAATAAAATGACCTGAATTTCAGGTCATTTTACTATTGTGTAATATATTTTTCAATGTATTGGTCATAGGTGATGCTTTCATCTCTATATGAACCATCATCAAATATTTCTATTATCCTATTAGCTAAGGAATTTACAAATTGGTGGTCTTGAGATGTGAATAGCATATTGCCTTTGTAAGCAATTAGACCATTGTTAACAGCCTCTATAGACTCTAAGTCTAAGTGGTTGGTAGGTTGGTCTAAGATAATGAAGTTTAATGGTTCAACCATCATTTTAGAAAACATCATTCTTACCTTTTCTCCACCAGATAAGACTGAAGAATTTTTATAAACTTCATCTCCAGAGAATAACATCTTACCTAAAAATCCTCTTATAAAGGATTCGGATTTTTCTTTAGAATATTGCCTTAACCAGTCTATTAAGTTAAGGTCTACTCCTTCAAAATATTCTGAGTTATCTTTTGGGAAGTATTGGTAAGTAATAGTTTGCCCCCAGGTAAATGATTCATCATTTATATTATTTTCATCAGTAATATAATCAAATAATTTTGATATAGCAATCTCATTGCCTATAAAGGCTATCTTATCACCTTTATTTACTCTTAAATCTAAGTTTTTAATTAGGCACTTGTCTTCATCATATAGGTTGAAGTTATTGAAGTTTAAGATTTCATTTCCAGCTTCTCTTGATAAAGTAAATCCAACAAAAGGATATCTTCTTGATGAAGGTTTTATATCATCCAAGGTAATCTTATCAAGTAATTTTTTTCTTGAGGTTGCTTGCTTAGATTTTGACTTATTGGCAGAGAATCTTTGAATAAATTCTTTTAATTCCTTAACCTTATCTTCTTTCTTTTTATTTTCATCCTTAGCCATTTTTAAAGCTAATTGAGACGATTCATACCAGAAATCATAGTTACCTGTAAACATTTGAATTTTCCCAAAATCTATATCCACCATCATTGTACATACTTCATTTAAGAAATATCTGTCGTGAGATACAACTATAACTATTCCTTCAAAGTTGATCAAAAACTCTTGTAACCAATATATAGCTTTTAGGTCAATACCGTTTGTAGGCTCGTCTAAAAGTAATATATCAGGTTTACCAAATAAAGCTTGGGCTAATAAAACTTTAATCTTGTCAGATTCTGTCAATTCACTCATTAACATGTATAGTTTATTATTGTCTATACCTAAACCTTGTAAGATGGTAGAAGCTTCTGATTCAGCTTCATATCCACCCATTTCAGCAAACTCTATTTCTAACTCAGCTGCCTTTATACCATCTTCATCTGAAAAATCTTCTTTACCATAAATAGCATCTTTTTCCTTCATAATTGAATATAATTTTTCATCCCCAGATAAGACTGTATCTAAAACGGTGTATTCTTCGTAAGCATAATGGTCCTGGCTTAGCTTAGAAAGTCTAGCATTTTTAGTGAATGTAACACTTCCTTTATTAGCTTCTTTTTCACCTGATAAGACTTTTAAGAATGTTGACTTTCCAGCACCATTGGCTCCAATTATTCCGTAACAATTTCCTTCAGTAAAAATTAAATTTACATCTTCAAATAATTTTTTATCAGGAAATGATATTTCTAAATCTGTAACAGTTATCATATTAACTCCTATTTATTAACCGAATAAGGCATCCACGAACTTATCGGCATCAAATTTTTCTAAATTATCTTTCTGTTCACCTATTCCAATAAATTTAACTGGAACCTTATGTTCGATTTGCAATGGAAATACTACCCCACCCTTTGCAGTACCATCTAATTTAGTCAAGATAATACCTGTAATATTAGTTACCTTACTAAATTCTTTAGCTTGGTGGACTGCATTTTGTCCTGTAGTAGCATCTAGTACTAGCAAGGCTTCTTTATTTGCATCTGGATATTCTCTGTCGATTATCCTATTAATTTTTTCTAATTCAGCCATTAGGTTCTTTTTATTGTGAAGTCTTCCTGCTGTATCAATCAATAATACTTTAGTATTTTTTGCTTTTTGAGCATGGATAGCATCATAAACTATAGATGCTGGATCTGATCCTTCGACTCCTTTAATTATTTCAGTATCTGTTCTATCAGCCCACTCAGATAATTGTTCAATAGCCGCAGCCCTAAAAGTATCCGCAGCAGCCATCATAACACTATGTCCTTCTTTTTTAATATTATGAGCTAATTTACCAATAGTTGTTGTTTTACCAACGCCATTTACACCAATTACTAGTACAATAGTTGGTTTATCATTTTCAATAATTAAATCATTATCTTCATTTTGCAAACTTAACTTGTCTTTTAATAGATTTTTTAATTCATCCTTGATATATTTAGGATCTCTAATATGTTTTTCTTCAATTATTTCTCTTAATTGATCAATGGTTGATATTGTAGTTTCTACACCTATATCGGCCGAAATAAGCAATTCTTCCAACTCTTCATAAAGGTCATCATCAATCTTAGCCTTACCATAAATTAGATTATCAAAAGCAGAGTTAAAAGCATCTCTTGACTTGCTTAGTCCTTTTTTTAGCCTATCCATAAAAGAAAGTTTTTCTTTTTTAACTTCTTTTTCTTCATTTACTTCTTTAATTTCTTCTTTGACTTCTTTAATCTCGTCTTTAACTTCTTCTTTGATTTCTTCATTTACTTCAGCTATTTCTTCTTTTACTTCATTAAACTTTTCTTTTGCTTGGTCCATCTTTTCATCAAAGATTTCTTTATCTTCTTTCAAAGATTCTTTGCTTTCATCTATTTCATCTTTTGCTTTGTCTAAAAGTTCCTTACCTTCTTCAACAACTTCATCTTTGATAGCTTTACTTTCTTCTTTGATTTCTTCTTTAATTTCACTGATATCACTCTTATTTATATCTAACTTTTCTTCAACTTTTTTTTCTTTATCTTTTTTTCTAAACCAATTTTTAAACATCTTATCTCCTTATAAGTAATTTAAATAATTATATCACAAGTCAGTATATATGACTTGTGATATTGAATTGAAAGTATCATGAATAATCATCTAAGGCTAAAGTAATCACCTTAGAAATACCCTGTTCTTCCATTGTGACCCCATATAAAATTTCAGCCATTTCCATGGTTGTTTTCCTATGAGTGATAATTATAAATTGTGTCCTATCTGTTAATGACTTTAAATAATCTATATAACGTCTGATATTTGCCTCATCTAAGGCTGCATCTATTTCATCTAATACACAAAATGGAGCAGGATTTATTTCAAAAATCGCAAATAATAAAGCGACAGCTGTCATTGACCTTTCCCCACCAGATAAAAGATCTATTGATTTAAGACTTTTTCCTTCTGGTCTAGCAATTATTTCAACTCCTGCAGTTAAAACATCCTCAGAGTCTAATTTCAAATCAGCTTCTCCACCGTCAAATAAAATTTGGAAAATTTCATTGAACTTTTCTCTAATTAATTTGAATGATTTTTTAAATTCTTCAACCATTTCCTTTTCAATACTTTTGATCAAAGAACTTATATCTTCTTTTGAAACTAGTAAGTCATCATATTGCTTAGTCATAAAGTCTAGATCTTCAGAAACTAATTCAAATTGGCTAATGCTTTCGTAATTGAAATAACCTATTTTTGATAGTTGCATCTTGATATCATTAACTTCTTTTTTACTTGTATTTACCTCAAGAAGATTTGCTAACTTTTCATCCAAGTCATTATCATCTATACCATAAGTTGATAAATAATCATCCCTTAAGTTTTGAATTTTTTCTTTGTTGTTAGTAATCTTAAGTTCAATTTTATATTTTTCTTTCTCAGCTTCTGCTATAGCATTTTTAATTTGATCTAGCTTAATCCTATCTGTCTCAAAATTAGACTTTAACGATTCTATTTCTTTAACTAAAGTAGCTATGAGTTCATTGTTATTAGCCTTAGCGTTTAGGCTTTCAAGTTTGGAAATATTATTTTCTTTTTTATTTTCTAATGATTTTATTTGCTCTTTGGTATAGGCTAGATTTTTTTCATCAGTATTATTTGCTGATATGTCATTATCCATATCTATTTCTAAATTTTCTAATTCTATAGAATTATGGTTAATATCTCTTTCAATAACATCTGAATCAGCCTTTAGTCTAATTAAATCTTTATCAAATGATGTAGCATTTGTGTTTAATTTACTGATTTCTTCAGCTAATATTTCTAACTCAGACTCTTGATTTTTAATCTCATCTTCTAAATCGTTCAAACTACTATAGTCAACAGCCTTTAATTTATCTTTTACTTCTTCTAGAGATAGCAATAGTTCATTTTTTCTTTCATTATTAAATTTTATCTCTATATTTGTTTCATTGATAATAGATTTTACTTCCTGAATCTTAGCTAATAGATCATTTACCTTATCATTATTTGCAGATAATTTATCCTTATCAACTTTAATTTCTTGGTTTAATTCATGGTAAAAATCATTTAATTTTTTAAGTTCTCCACCAGTCTTTTTAAGTTTTGTACTTAACTTATCTATTTCTTTTTTCCTGTTTACTAGTGTATTGTTAGATTTTTTAAAGTTTTTTCCACCTACCATGGAGCCCCAAGAATTAATAACATCCCCTTCTAAGGTGATGATTCTAAAACCTTTTAAATCCTTTGAAACTTTAACAGCATCATTCATATCCTTAACCAGTAGAGTATTAGCTAAATAGTAGTCTATAATCTGATCAATTCTTGAGTCATGATTTACTAAATTATTTAGGTTATCTATAACCAAGTCATGGTTTGCTGTTTTTTTGTATCCCTTTATTTTTGAAATAGGTAAAAATGTAATCCTGCCTATACCTTTTCTTTTTAGGAAATCTATTAAATATTTACCGTCATCTTCATTGTCAATTACAATATTTTGAAGAGCTGATCCTAGAGCAACATCCAAAGCTTCCTTATACTTGTCATCAATATATATTAAATCAGCTAAAACTCCTATAATCTTATCATTTATATCTTCGTTTTTATCAGCTATCTTTAACAGGTCTTGGACTGATCTATAGTAGCCATCATAAGATTTGTATTGCCTATCTAGAATATTTCTTTCAGATTCTATTTTTAAATATTCTTGTCTCTTATCTAAAATTTGTTCTTCTATATTTTTTAATTTTCCAAGTTTATCATTTATACTTGCATCTAAACTTATCTTTAGTTCATCAGTATTTTTAACCTGTTTTTCTAAGTCCTCTCTCTCAGATTCTTTTCTAGATAAGTCCTTATTTTTATCTTTAATAAGTGAATCTAATTTTGAAATTTCTGATTTATAATTTTCTAATAATTTACTATTAGAATCATCAAGTTTTACCTTAGTATTTTTATCTACTAGCAGTTTAGCTAGCTGGTCTTTTTTGTCTCTTAATATACTTGTAGATAAATTGAAATCTTTATTCTTTTCTTCTAATTCTAAATTAGTGGCTCTTATTTTGTCTTCTAGGTCACTAATTTCAGCTTGCTTTTTAGTACGTTTTTCTAAAAATTCATTATTATTTTTATTTAGAAGCTCTTTACGCTCTTTATTATTTTCAATTCTTTCTTTTCTTATTTTTATATCATTTTCAAACCTAGCAAGGTCATTATTGAAAAAATTTATCTTTTCATCAAATAGGGTTAGTTCGGAATTATATCTTTGTATATCCTTATCCCTGCTTATAGCTTCTTCTTTTAATAAGTTTAACTCTTCTTCCTGGTCTTTAATTTTTTCCTGGACAGGATCTAACAATACACTTATTTTGTTATATTCTTCCTGGTTTTCTAAAAGATTTGAATCTATATACTCTAACTTTGATTTATCATTTTCAAGATCAGTATCAGATTTACTTATAGACTGCTTTAATAAACTTAACTCTAAAGTTTCAAGCTTATTAGTCAACCTCATACCTTCTTTGGCATTGGTTGCTTGCTTTTCTAAGATATCAAATTCTTGTTTTTTAATCTTAATTTCAGAATTTAATTTTTTTAGATTTTCTTCATTTCTTTCTAATCTTCTTTCAGCTTGAGATTTTTTATATTTGTTTTTAGCTATACCTGAGGCTTCTTCAAATATTTCTCTTCTTTTTTCAGGCCTACCACTTAAGATTTCATCTATACGACCTTGTCCAATTAGAGAATATCCATCCTTACCTACACCGGTATCTAGGAATAATTCTCTAATATCCTTTAATTTTACTGGAGACTTATTAAGTAAGTATTCTGATTCTCCAGTTCTGAAAACCCTTCTAGTAACATTTACTTCATCATAAGCAATAGGTAAACTCTTGTCGGAATTATCCAAAACTAAGGATACATGGGCCATATTCATAGGTTTTTTCGACTGGCTACCAGCAAAGATTACATCTTGCATGCTTGATCCCCTAAGAGATTTTGCTGATTGTTCACCTAAAACCCATTTTATAGCATCTGCAATATTTGATTTTCCTGAACCGTTAGGACCTACAACTGCTGATATATCTTTGTCAAAAGTTAGTCTAGTCTTATCAGCAAAACTTTTAAATCCATATAATTCTACATGTTTAAGTTTCATATTTCACATCCAATTATTATCTTAGATAATACCTAGCTTTCCAAGGGCATCTTTAGCAGCCATTTGTTCAGCTTCTTTTTTATTTTTTCCCATACCCGAACCAATTTTTTTGTTTTCTTGGTAGACTTCCATATAAAACATTTTATCGTGGGCAGGACCTTCTTCTTTAATTAGCTTATAACTAGAGTTTATATTTTTATATTTGTGTAAATGTTCTTGTAGCATAGACTTATAATCATTTACAAGCTTGGTATAGTTTTTATCACTTTCAAGCCTATCTTTTATCAATCCATATATAAAATTATAAACTTTAGAATAACCAGCATCTAAATAAAAAGCTCCACAAAAAGCTTCAAATAAGTCAGCCTTTAGTGAATTCTTTTCTCTTCCTCCAGTTTTTTCTTCTCCCCTACCTAGTAATAGAAATTTAGGTAAAGATAGTTTATCAGCTAAGCAAGCAAAAGCTTCTTCACAAACCATATTTGATCTTAATTTGGTTAAATAACCTTCATCTTTGTGTGGAAATCTCTTAAATAGTATTTCGCTATATATTATTTCTAAAACAGCATCTCCTAAAAATTCAAGTCTTTCATTACTTTTACCTTTATAGGATGAATGTTCATTTGTATAAGAGGTATGAATAAAGGCTGAGTCCATAAGTTTTTTATCTGAAAACTTATGGTTGATATCAGCCTCTAATACTTCCATTTTTTTATATCTATTTTCTATTATGTTCATCTTATTTTACTTTTGATTCAACTAAGTCTATTACGTCTTTTGTTGATCTTAATTCTTGTAATTCTTCATCTGCAATTTCAATGTTAAACTCATCTTCTAAGGACATAACAAATTCAATTAATCCAATAGAATCAATTTGGTAGTCATTAGTTAAATCTGCATTAATGTCTATTTCATCTGTTAGTAACTCTTCTTTTACCATTTCTATAATTTTATCTTTAATCATTTAATTTCTCCTTAATTTCTTCAATTATATTACTATTTATGAAGTTCTCCACACTGTATACGGCATGTTCAATAGCAACTCTATCAGAATTTCCATGGGCTTTAAATAAAGCTTTATTAACTCCTAATAGACATGCTGAGCCAGCTTTATTATAATCATATTTTTCAGCTAAACTTTTTAATTGTCCCTTTAGCATTAAACCGGCTATTTTAGATTTGCTAGAAGACATAAGAGCATCTTTTATTTCAGAAAATAACATTTTAGCTGTACCTTCTGCAGTTTTTAACATAACATTCCCTGCAAAACCATCTGTTACAATAACATCAGCTTTACCAGATAAAAAGTCTCTAGCTTCTATATTTCCTTGGAAATTAATATTTTTATTATTCTTCAATAACTCATAAGCTTCTTTTGACCTTGTGTCACCCTTAGCTTCTTCTACACCTATATTTAGCAAGTATACCTTAGGATTTTTTATTCCAAAAGTTTTTTCTACAGCTACTGAGCCCATAGTTGCAAATTCATCTAACATGCTAGCCTTTGTATCAATAACAGCTCCTGAATCAACCAAGGCCGTAAATCCTGACTTTTGATTTGGAATATAAGTTAATAAAGGTGCTCTTTGAACTTTGCCTATCCTTTTTGTTATAAATAATCCTCCAGCGACTAAGGCTCCTGTAGAACCTGATGTTAAAAATCCATCACCATTATTGTTTAACTCATTTAAAGCCAAAACAATTGATGAATTTTTCTTTCTCCTAATTGATCCTGCAGGATCATCTTCATTGCTGATATATTCGCTTGTATCAATAAACTCAAACCTTGACTTGTCTGCATTTCTTTCTTCTATAACTTTTTCAGCTATATCTTTCGGACCTACTATAACAAAGTTTGATTCACTTTTTTCCATTGAATCAATAAGCCCATGAACAACTTCTTGAGGGCCATTGTCATTTCCTAAAATATCAATTATTAGCTTCATAATTTCTCCATTCTTACATATATAACATAATACCATAAATCGAACAATATCTAAATATTTTATGGCTAATTATCAAGCTTAGGTATAAAAAAAGTAGGATAAGCTCATGGCCTATCCTACATGTATTTTTTTATTCTTCGTCTTCAACTTCAACTACTTGTCTACCGTTGTAGTAGCCTGA
>NZ_CAMPYN010000046.1 GCF_946998255.1 uncultured Helcococcus sp.
GGATTAGCTAAACGATCGCTTGTCACCTGCAAGTTTTTAATATGGGTGAGAGATCCATTGAGAAAAATTAAAAACTCGCTACACTATTGACAGCTCAAAATAGTTGGTACCTAGAAAAACGGTGACCATAATTCTAGATAAACGCTAGGAGACTAGCGTTAGTTGGACCATCTCCATACATATATAATAGCAAATTTTAAAATAAAAAAACTATCAACATTGTTACAAAATGTTAATAGTTTTTTTTAGTTATCTATCTAAATATTTTTGCATTTCTTCTTCAGGTACTAGGTTACCACCAGTAGCCCAGCAGATATGTGTTGCATTGTCCATCTTATCAAGTAGGTTATTATCCTTTAGATATTGTAAGGATTCTTCATGGTTAAATAACCCTACTGCACCGGCTATAGAAGCGCATGATGAAGGTTCGATTTTTATATCTTCTAGTCTATCTAAGTCTCTTAAGTGGTCGAACAATTCATCATCTTCACAAGTGATTACACCTGATAATAAGCTTTGTAGGTTTTCACCTGAAAACTTGGATGGTCTGGCAACTGATAAGCCGTCAGCTTCTGTAATGCCATCAATACCAAGATCGTGAACTGAAACATCTGAGTGTAATTTTGTAGATGCACCAATTAAAAACGATGGTATATGGGTAGTTTCTACAAAGAAGGCGTGGACATTGTCTCCCAAAACCTTTCTAAATCCGAAGGCAACCCCACCAGAAGATCCACCTACTCCACAAGGGCAGTAAACAAATACAGGATGGTCTTCATCAACCTTGATTCCCATTTCTTTTAATTGTTTTTCAGTCCTGATAGCTGAAGTTGAATAACCCTTGAAAAGGATTTTTGAGTTTTCATCATCAACAAAGTATGAATATGGGTCCTTATCAGAAATTTTTCTAGCTTCACTTATGGCATAAGAAAATTCACCATCATATTCTATAACAGTAGCACCTCTATCTCTTAAGTGGTCTTTTTTCCATTGTTTGGCATCATTTGACATATGAACAATAGCATTGAAACCAAGAGCGGCTGCCATTACACCTACAGAAATACCTAGGTTTCCTGTCGAAGCAACTTGTACTGTATATTGTGAGAATAAATCTTTAAATTCTTCATTTAAAAATTGAGTATAGTCTCTATTTTCATCAATTATCTTATGTTCTTTAGCTAAAGCTTCAGCAAAAACTAAAACTTCATATAGGCCACCCCTAGCTTTTATAGATCCTACAACTGGCATATGTGAATCTAATTTTAGGTAGAGATTTCCCTTAAGTCCATATTTGTCTTTGTATTCTTCTTGCATGTGTTTTAGGTGTACTAGGTCTGATTCTAGAATACCCTTAGTTTCTATAATCTCTGGAAATTCATCAGAAAACAATTCTACTAATAGAGGTCCAAATTTTGTAAATCTTTCATTAGCTTCTTCAATATCTTTATATGTAAATTCAACATTTTCCCAAGCTTCTTTTCCTGTTTTTCTATCTGGATTTATCCAAACAGTAGGTTCAAGTCTGGCAACTTTGGCTAAAATTGGGCTTTTGCTTATTAATTCATCAACTGTATACAAGATACACCTCCTTATAAATACCTATCTTACATTGTACCATTATAGGGTGAAAAATGTAATAGTCTAATAAAAAATATTATTTTAAGAAAACGGTGTCTTTATCATAAATAGTATTTTTAATATGGATATATTTATTAAATATAACAATTATAAAAATTATACTTAATTTATCATAAGAAAATTGCTATAAAATCAAACTTGATATAATATTAATTGTTAATACATTTTAAGGAGGAAACATGTATAGACAAAAAAGAATATTAGCATTTTTATTAGCTTTAATAGTTGGACTGGCACCAATTTCAACTGTATATGCTAACAATGCTCAAAGTACAACAAGCGAAGAAGTTGCTCAAATTGAAACTGAAGTTAAATACATATCAAAATATGGTAATATAACACTTGCAGTTTCACCTAAAGACTTTTTAGATAAAGGTTTTGAATATGGTGACATTATAGAAGTTACTGTAGGAGACACTAAACTAGAAATGCCTTTTGGTAAAAATTATAGTGATGTGGACACAAAATCATTAGTAACCATATATAATTATGATGAAAAGCATAAAGACGCAGAAAATGTTATTATAACAGCTATAAATATGGGGAATTTCTCTAAAACATATGGGGTAAAAGTCGGAGACAAAGTTACATATAAAATGGCAGAAAAAGCTGGTTACCTTTCAGAATTCCAATTAAGACAATTAACAAGGACCAATGACATAAAAGATTATGACAATGACCCTGTGAAATTCGCCAATTTTAGACCTATGAATACAAGCAAAATTGCTAAAAATAAATTTTATAGGTCTTCCAACCCAATAAATAATGTTATATCAAGAGCTTCATATGCTAATAAACTAGTAGAAGAAGCTGGCATTAAAGCTGTAATGAATCTGGCAGATACACCTGCAGATATAGAAGGGTATGCATTAAAAGAAGATTTCAATTCTGAATATTACTACAAATTATTTAAAGATGGAAAAGTTATTCCTCTAAGTATGTCAGTAGATGTATCAGGTAAGGACTTTTCTGAAAAATTAAATAGGGGTGTGAAATTTATCCTACAACATGAGGGGCCATACCTAGTTCATTGTAATGAAGGCAAGGATAGAGCAGGATTTGTATCTGCTGTTTTAGAAGCTCTAGCAGGTTCTTCATTTGATGAAATAGTAAAAGATTATATGGTAACATATGAAAACTACTACGGTGTAGAAAAAAACAGCGAACAATATGATAAAATAGCCCAATCTAATATTGTTACATCTATGCTTCAAACTGTTGCAAATGTAGATAAGAAAACAGAACCAAGCACAATAAATTGGGAAGAAGCAGTCAAGAGATATTTTAGAGAAGATGTAAAATTAACAGAAGAAGAAATTACAGGTTTACAAAACTTACTCAGAACTGGTCAAATAAAACTTGGTAAGGAAGCTTCAGATGCATGGTCTGGTCAAATCACAGAAATAGAAAAATATGGTCATGGTCAAACTGATATCACTATAAAAGATTTCCTAGCTATGGGCTATGAATTTGGTGATATCTTAGAAGTGGAATTTGATAATGGCTATAAGATTTCAGGACCATTTTTAGATAATTATTTTGTAGAACAAGGCGAGTTTTTAGTAAGAGCTTACCCAGGACATGAATATGTAGGCCTATGTATAAACTATGGCAAGCTTAATGAGATTGCTGGTATTAAGCCAGGAAGCAAGTTTAAGATAAGCATGAAAGAAAAGGCTGGATACTTGACTCAATATGAGATTAGAAAACTTGAAAGATCTAATGATATCAAGGACTATGACAATGATCCAGTAAAATTTGCAAACTTTAGAATGTTAAATAATAGAAATATTAGAGATAAGATTATATATAGAAGTTCAAGTCCTATTAACAATATATTAGGAAGAGCATCTTATGCTGATGATTTGATCAAGAAACATGGCATAAAATATGTAATAAACTTCTCTGATAACAAAGAAGATATAGAAAAATATATCAAGGCAGAGGACTTCAATTCACCTTATTACAAAGACTTATATGAAAAGGGAAATGTACTAGCATTAAATATAGGACTTGCCTATAAGAGTGATGACTTCCAACAAGCTATGACTCAAGCCTTAGAATTTATTGCTAAAAATGAAGGACCATTCTTATTCCATTGTATAGAAGGTAAGGATAGGACAGGTTACTTTGGTGCTTTGGTAAATGCATTGATGGGAGCAAGTAAGGAAGAAATAGTTAATGACTATATGAAGACCTATGAAAACTTCTATGGAGTAACTAAGGCTAACAAAGAAAAATATGACCTAATAGCCAATGATGTCCTAGATATGCTTAAATATATAACTGGATCAAATGATTTGGACAATATAAATATTCAAGAAAAAGCTAGAGCCTTTGTTTTAGAAAAAGGATTAAGTGAAAAAGATTTAGATTTAGTAATTAAACGTTTATCTAAGGTTGAAAATATAAAGGTAGAAGTTAAAAAACCTGCTAAGACTAGTCCAAAAACCAATGACTTTGGTATAATGACATTGACTTTAAATCTTGTATTATTATCAGCCCTTTATTTAGGAACAAAAAATAAAAAGAATAAAGTTAAATAATTAAGTAAAAAGCTGTTGCAGTTTAAATGCAACAGCTTTTGCTATTATTTGTCTTCTTTATCTTTTTCTTTTAATTCTTCTTCATTTAATTGATGTTCTTTTTCCAAGTTTTCTTGTTGTTTAAGTTCAGCTTCTTTTTCTTCTAATAAGGCTCTTTCTAATTTTTTACTTTCCATATTTCCTCCTTAAATTACTTTGATAGGATTATACCCAAAAATGTGATAATAGAATCATTAACTGATAATTTCTTATATCGCCTATAATTGAATATTTAGGGCTATTGTGATAATATTTAAGCATGTAATTTACACATTGGAGGGAAAATGGATATACCACAGGAATCTAGTGTCCCCATGAATTTTGAGGGGAATTTAACTGGACAAATTATATTAATAATATTACTTACTTTAATCAATGCTTTTTTCTCAGCGGCAGAAATGGCTATGGTTTCTGTAGACCAAAACAAGCTTAAAAATGATGCTGATGATGGAGACAAAAAAGCAGAAAAGATTTTAAAATTATTAGATAATCAATCAAATTTACTATCTGTTATACAAATAGCTATTACCTTATCAGGATTTTTTAATTCAGCAGCAGCTGCAACAGGGATATCACTTAAGTTAGCAAGATGGCTAGGCACATACAATATTCAGTATGCTGTTACTATATCCCAAGTACTTATAACTATATTGCTATCCTTTATTACTATAGTATTTGGTGAATTAGTTCCAAAAAGAGTCGCTATAGCCCAAAGTGAGAAAATAGCTAGGATGTCAGTAAATATCATGACTGTAACCAATGCTATATTTAAACCTTTTGTATGGCTTTTATCTTCAACAACCAATTTAGTTTTAAAAATATTTGGAATGGAAGTTGACGATGTTGAAGGGAAAATCACTATAAATGATATAAAATCTTTAGTTAAATTGGGGCATTCACAAGGGGTAATAGACAAGGTAGAAAGCGAAATGATCAATTCGGTTATATCATTTGACGAAACCTTTGCTGAAGAAATCATGACGCCAAGAACAGAAGTATTTATGATAGATATTGAAGATAATTTCCTTGAATACAAGGATGAAATGCTATCTTTAAAATATTCTAGGATACCAGTTTACAGTGAAGATATTGATAATATAATAGGTATACTATATTTAAAGGACTATCTATTAGAAGCCTATGTAAAAGGTTTTGAAAATGTAAAAATAGATAAGATTTTAAAACCTGCATATTTTGTACCTGAAAGAAAAAATATCAACGAATTATTTAATGAATTACAAACCAATAACCAACACATGGCCCTACTTATAGATGAATATGGTGGTTTTGCTGGACTAGTAACTATGGAAGACCTCATTGAAGAGATAGTAGGGGATATAGATGACGAATACGACACTAGTGATCCAGAAATCACCGAAATTGCAAGAAATGTATATCAATTAAAAGCATCTATGACTATCAAAGATTTCAACAACTTTACTGGAAGTGAAATCGATGAAGAAAGTGATGACTACGATACTATAGGTGGTTTTATAATTTATCTTTTAGGCTACATCCCAAATGAAGGGGATACTCCAAGTTTAGAATATGACAATTTAGATATAGAAGTTTTAAGGGTTCAAGATAAGAGGATACTTGAAGTTAAAATAACTGTCTATGATGAATTTGACAACCAAAGACCAGAAGAAAAAGAGGAAGAGAAGGATGAAGAAGATTAAAAAAGCTGTCGTACCAGTTGCTGGTATGGGAACTAGATTTCTACCATTTACCAAGGCTGTTCCTAAGGAAATGCTACCAATTATAGCAACACCAACTATACAAATAATAGTTGAAGAATTGGTGGACTCTGGTATAGAAGAAATATTATTCATAACAAATAGATACAAGCATCCTATCGAAGATCATTTTGATTATTCTTTTGAATTAGAAGCTAAGCTGGAAGCAAATGGCAAATATGACCAGTACAAAGAGATTAGACAAATAGCTGACCAAGCAGATTTCTACTACAAAAGACAAAAGGAAACAAAGGGTCTAGGTCATGCAATTTTACAAGGTAAAGAATTTGTTGGAAATGATCCCTTTGTAGTCGTTTTGGGTGATGATATAGTCTACAATCCAGACCAACCTGCTATAGGTCAGCTTATAGAGAGGTTTTATGAACTTGAAAAGGATGTTGTAGGTTGTAAAAAAGTTCCTATGTCTGAAATAAATAAGTATGGGTCAATAGAAGCTGATCAAATAGATGACAGGACCTATGATATCAAATACTGTATAGAAAAACCTAGCATAGAAGAGGCTCCATCTGATGTAGCTATACTAGGTAGATATGTATTTACCCCTAAGATTTTTGACCACATAGAAAAAACTAAGCCTGGAGTAGGTGGAGAAATCCAAATCACTGATGCTATTGATAGCTTAGCTAAAAGTGATGGTGTTTATGGTTACATCTATGAAGGTAAGAGGTATGATGTGGGAAGCAAGCTTGGATTTTTAGAAGCAACTGTAGAATATGCCCTGAGAGATGAAGAAGTAGGCAAAGAATTTGCAGAGTATTTGAAAAGAATAAAATAGAAGATTTAACTTTATAAACTTACATTTTGAACTGACTGCTACAAGTATGAAAAAACTACTTGAAGGGTCAGTTTTTTTGTTTTCAGCTATAATGACTAGAACATCAATAATGAATATTTAATATTGAAAATAAGTATTTATTATAGTAAAATAATAACAAATAAACGAGGAGGTGACTATGAAAGCAGATAATAAAAAAATTAAATTTTTTAGATCATTTGATAAAATAGGGGGAAATCTTAGAATTCTACTACTAACCATTGTCATTGCTTTTGTAGCAACTTCCTGCAAAGATAATGCTACAAGCCAAGAGGATGAAAAACCTAAACAAACACAAAATGAGGTCGAAACTAATACCAAGGTAGAGAAAGACAATCTTTATAAGGATAGAGATAAAGTATCATCTCTTATCGATCAAAATAAAATTTTTAATGAAGAAATTAACTACAAGATTGTTGATGATGAACCTATAATTTATATTCTTTTACAAAATGAAGAGATTGAACTTGAAGATTTAGACAAAATAAAAGTAGGTATATCAATAAAGGATTTTGATGATAGAAAACCAACATTTACGAATTTTGATAAATCAAAAAAATACTGGGAATTAGAATTAAAAGAAGGAAAGTTAGAAGGAATATATGATATAAATATTTCAAAAGACTCTGATTTGCTAGATGATAAAGATAAACAAGTATTGATGAGTAAAGATAAAAGAAAAGTGTTGGTAATTAACATTTTTGTCGACGAAGGCAGTCCTGTTAAGATTATAAACCATATATTGGATGAAGATTCGGGATTGTAAAATACAGATTTGAATTGAACAATCAACCCCAAAAAGCTGCTTTAGGAGTCAGCTTTTTGGGGTTGAATTTTTATTATAAATTTATGAAACTACATTTATTGGTTTATTATTTATAAATCCTTCTATATTTTCTAAAGTAATCTTAGCCCTTTTAATCATAGCTTCTTCTGTAAAGTAGCCAATATGTGGGCTTAGTAAGATATTTTTTGCTTTAAGTAATGACTCATCTTCATTTAGAGGAGGCTCTTTATCAAAAACATCTATTCCTGCTCCGCCGATTAGATCGTTATTTAGGGCGTTTTTAAGAGCTTCATTGTCTACAATTTGCCCTCTTGCACAGTTGATAAAAATAGCATCATTTTTCATGAGTTTAAATTCTTTTTCGCCAATTAGTCTTTCTGTGCTTTCATTATAAGGTAGGTGAAGACTTACGATATCAGACTGTTTCAATAGGTCTTCAAGTGATAGATATTTTCCGCCTAAATTTAAAATTTCTTTTTTCTCACTATTTGAATAGGCTAGGATCTCACAGCCAAAGGCATGGAAGAGTTTTGCAGTCTCACATCCGATAGCTCCTGTTCCTATAATTCCAACCTTTTTACCTTTTAACTCTCTAAATCTGTAACCGACCTTAGTTTTAAGTTCTCTTGTTTTTTCATCCATTGAAATAATATTTCTATAAAGGTCAAGGGCCATTCCTACTGCAAGTTCAGCTACAGCAGTGTTGGCATAGCCGGAAGCATTTGAAACAAGGATGTTTCTTTCCTTGCAGGCTTCCATGTCCACATGGTCAAAACCGGTAAAAGCAACAGCTATCATCTTTAAGTTTTTAGCACTTTTTATAGCTCTGGCACCGAGTGGGCTATTTGCTATAACTAGGATATCAGTGTCTTTCATTCTTTCAATCTGTTCATTCTCATCTTTTGCGATAGTATCATAAATTTCTAGCTTATGACCGCTGTCAGTAAGTTTCTTAAAAATATTTTTTAATTGGTCCTCTTCAACTGCAAGAGGCTCTAGAATTGTTATTTTCATGATTACTCCTTGTATAATGAACACATAGTAATTAGTGTTCTTTTTTTCTTTTTACTATA
>NZ_CAMPYN010000047.1 GCF_946998255.1 uncultured Helcococcus sp.
ATAAAAACTACTTATGGTCTTGGATATAAAGCAGGTGAAATAGATGAAACTCAGCTCTAAATTAAATAGAGGTATAATTATTTTATTAGTACTTCTAATTCTAGCATCTCTATTCACTTCTCTATATGTATTAAAAAATTCTTTCGGAACTTTTATACAGATTGAACGTGACAAATCATTTGAACAAATAAGCTCTGATTTAAAACGTATAGCACAAAGTGAATCAGGATTAAACCCATTAATTTTAGAAAATTATGCCCAAAATGAAAATTTACTAATTGAATTATATACCAACAACAATCAACTAGTAAGTAGATATGATGGTATAAGAAATTTAGAAAAATATAATAAAAAAGATTTACTTGAAATTAAAATAGATTTATTAGACCAATATGGATCAGCTATTGGCTACCTAAAAATTAATTATATAGCTGATATATTTTCTTACGATGAAAGTATATCAAACTTTCAAAAAGAAATAGTAAGAAACCATACCATGATATTTATAGTCTCCTTATTATTAGGATCCATATTTGTTCTAATATATAGCAAAACAATCACCGATCCTATCACTGATATTAAAAGAAAAACAAGGGAATTAAGAAAGGGTAACTTTGATTTAAAAGAAACAAATTACAACGTATTTGAACTAGATGAGTTATCAGCAGATATTAATTTTTTAGCTAAGACATTAAATCAACAAGAAAAGCGAAGAATAGATTACGCTCATGATATAGCTCACGAATTAAGGACTCCTATCACTAATCTACTTTTACATTTAGAGGGGATAAAAGACCAGATTATAGACGCAGATGAACAAACAATCAACACCCTACTTACAGAAACTCAAAGATTAAGTATTATGATTGATAAATTAGAAGATTCTTTCAATCAAAATAATGAATCAGAAGAAATTAAACTAGAAAAAATAGAGCTAGAATCACTTATTGAAGATATAACTAATAGCTTTATACCACTTCTAAAAGAAAAAAATATTAATTTCACTCAAGTACTGACTTCCAAATCTTATATAGAAACTGATCCTACAAAATTAAAACAAATATTAAGTAATTTAATATCTAATGCAATTAAAGCAGTTGAATACGGAGGCGATATAACGATTAGTCACGATAAACTTATAAATAGAGATATAATAATGATAAGGGACAATGGAGTAGGAATGGATCAGGAATCACTGAGTCATATATTTGATAGGTTTTATAGGGTTGATAGTGCTAGAAATCGAGAAATTGGAGGTCACGGCCTAGGACTTGCTATAACACAGGCTTATGCAGATTTACTTGGTTATAATATAGGAGTTAATTCTGAACCAGGTAAGGGTAGTGAATTTATTTTAACAATTCCTAGCAAAAAATAATTACTTAGTATTGTAAAATCTTAGGAGGATAATTATGAGTTTGTTAATACACATTAGATATATGGGCGAAAATGATAATGCAAGAAAATTTGCTAAGGATATGATAGATAAGAAAATAGTAGATAGAATTAGAAAACAAAAAGGAAATTTACAATATGATTATTACCTTCCTTTGGAAGAAGATGGATCTATATTATTAATTGATAGGTGGGAAAACCAGGAAGCTTTGGATACCCATCATAAATCATCAATGATGGAAGATATAATCGAACTTCGTGAAAAATATGATTTACGAATGATTGTTGAAAGATTTGAAAGTATAGAAGATAACCTTGATGATATTAAATATATAAGAAAATAAAATAAAAGGTCATATAAACAATTTTACTTTGCTTATATGACCTTTTTTTAATGTCTAATTTCTTTATAGGTTTTCCTTAAATAGATTGCTGAGAAAAGACCTTTAAATATAGATGATATAGTCATTGCCATCCAAATACCTTGGTAACTGAATATAGGCATTAAAGCTAAGGCCATTGGTATTCTTAAAGCATTAAATATCATTGAGATAAAGGCTGGTATCTTGGTCTGTCCCAATCCATTAAACACACCACCTGCACCTATTTCTACAGCTGAAAACAACTGTGACATACCCAAGATATATAAGTATTTAGCACCATATTCCAATGTTTCTGGATCATCAGGTATAAATACTTTAAATAAAGGATATCTAAAAATTATAAGAACTAAACTACCAAAAACTCCTATGGCTAAAATAGTTGCCATTGATTTTCTTATAATTTCCTTCAATCTATCATAAAGTTTTGCTCCAAAGTTTTGGCCTACAAATGATGTTATCCCACCTTGGAAACCTTCAGCTGTCATCCATGTTATAGATTCCAACATAGCCCCTACTGTAAAGGCTGCAACAGGTCCAGTGCCATATGTTGTCATATATCTTGTAAGCTGTAGAGAAATTGTTGCATGTGTAGCACTCATCAGTCCAGAAGGCAAGCCTTTTTTGAATTTTTTAAACATATCTGAAAGACTTGCTACTCCTTTTATAAACGCATAATACATTTCATTTTTAGCTCTAGTTATTGAAAACACAAATAATAATAAAACTATAAATTGCGATAATATTGAAGCCCAAGCTGCTCCTGCAGCTCCCATAGCTGGGATAGGACCAAAGCCAAAGATCATTATCGGGTCCAATACTATATTAAAAACTAGACCTGTAACATTTGCAAAAAGTGGGTATACACTATTTCCCAAAGCATAATAAATATTTGATATAAGTGTATTCATTCCACTTATTATAAATCCATATGAAAATATTTTAAGATATATTACAGCTAATTCCTTAACATGATTTTCTAGTGAATATAAGTTCATAAAGTTTTCAGCAAAAATATTAACGAAACATGTGTATAAACCTAAAATTAGTGCCATTAATATAGCCCCATTTTTAATAGAATTATTCATTCTATCAACTTTTTTTGATCCATATTCTTGGGCTACATATACACTTGTGCCTACTCTAGCAATATTCATAAGGGCAGAAGAAAACCAAATAAAAAAATGAGCAGCCCCAGTAGCTGCGACTGCATCAGTACCTAGTCTTCCCAACCATGCTGTATCTGTCATATTGTAAGCCATATTTATGAAAGATGTAAGCATCAGTGGAGCACTAAGCAAGAGTAAATTTTTTAATATATTTCCTTCTAATAAATTTAAACTTGTTAATTTTCTTTTCATTTTTTATTACTTTCTATTGTTCTTTTATATATTAGATTCATACCTTGTAAAGTAATGTCTTCATCAGTACTTGTAATGTATTTAGACTCATCAGCAATAATCTTTGAATAACCACCAGTTGATATAATTGTTGTTTCGTCCGCCTTATAATCTAATTCCTTTAAAATACTTTCTATTATATTGTCGACAAGGCCAACATAACCTGTAAACATACCAGATTTTATTGCATCTACTGTATTTTTACCAACTACATTTTTAGGTTTTTCAAACTCAACTTTTGGTAGTTTTGATGCTTTTTCAAACAATGAATTTGATGCTATTACAACACCTGGTGCTATTACTCCACCAAGGTATTCACCTTTTTCACTTACAACATCAAAGGTGATAGCAGTTCCCATGTCTATTAAAATTGCAGGTAATTTATAACCATGAGCCATAGCAACCGAATTAGCTATCCTATCTGCTCCAACCTCTTTAGGATTTTCATACTTAATAGGCATGCCTGTCCTAGTATTTTCCCCTATTACAATAGCTTCCTTGTTGAAGTATTTCTTACACATGTTTTTAAATGTGTTTTCTAAATTTGGTACAACAGATCCTATTACTATATCCTCTATTTGATTTTTATCAATATTTTCATGATCTAATAGAGATTTTAATTGCAAACCATACTCATCTAGAGTTTTAGTTTGTCTAGTTTCTAATCTCCATGAATTTATTTTTTTATCATTTTCATAAATACCTAGTACTACATTAGTATTTCCTATGTCTATTAATAAAATCATTTTATCCTCTTTTATCTAATTTAATTAACGCCTTTGAAATAGGACTAGCAATTACAATTGAAACCAACATTTCAACAAGTCCATTTGTTAACGCAGTATATCCTATGACTAGAGCTGCTGATTGACCAAGTTTTCCAATAGCCTCTAAATATGCCTGACCATATAATAGATATATTAAAGATAATACACCTACAGTGTTAGTTAAGGATCCTACAGCTGCAGGAATAGCAATCTTTATATAATCATTTATATTTTTATTTCTTAAATATAAAGCTAAATATCCTGTAACTACACCTATCAAAATTCTTGGTAGGACAGATATTATTGGGTTAATAAAAATAAAGCTAGTAATAGTAGGTCTTAAAATTTTATCCAATATCGAAGCTATTCCAAATATTGCACCTAAAATCCCGCCTAACTTTGGCCCTTTAACTATAGCCAAAATTATTACTGGTATGTGCACTATTGTTGCCTTTATCAATCCTATAGGTATAAATCCTAAACCTGGAACTACTAGCATTATAATTATTACAGCAGTCATTATTCCTAGCAAGGTAATATCTTTTGTATTTTTCATTTATTCCTCCGATCTAGTCCTCTTTGAGGTACCAGTCATATTTTATTATTTATTTAATTTATATTTTCTAAATAAAGCCTGAACTTCATCTTTTTGACTGGGATCCAATTTTAGGTATCCTGTCTTTTCTTCAAAACCGGACTTGTAATTTACTACAAGTTCACCACTTTCTTCAAAAGTCCATTTTTTAACATCTTTCCAATTTATCCATTCTGAATTTGCTACAAAACCATTTTCTGCAAATATATGAGGTGTTGTACTTTCTATGAATACGGCTGCTAAAAGTGAGAGCATTACTATACCATTTATATATAATTTTTGTGATATAGATAATGCTGCAAAAGCTAAAACCAGTCCTATTAAAACCTTCATAGGTGTTGACATGTTTTTTCTCAACTTAATAGCATTACCTTGAGCGTTTTTAGCAGCTTTTTTAGTTTTAAATGTTTTATATAAAAAGTAAAACACCAAGGCTGCATACATAATTATAACCATTATATTTGTACCATTATTGGTGGTTTGAGTTTTATTTAAATACATATTAAATCTCCTCTATTTCTGAACTTACATTTTTATTTATTGAATATTTTTTTGCAATCTCATCATATTCATCTTTTCTAATAGTTTCTTGTTTTAATAGTAATTGAGCGAGCTCTTCTAAGAAGTCTCTGTGATTATTTAAGATTTCCTTAGCCCTATCATATGAATCTTTGATAATTGCAGTTACTTCACTATCTATAAGAACTGCTGTTTGTTCTGAATAATGATCACCACTTGAGTATTCATTACCACCTAAAAACATATTTCCAGATCCATCGTTATATAGTATTGGTCCTAATTTATCGGAAAAACCATATGTTTTTACCATAGATCTAGCTATTTGGGTAGCTCTTTCAATGTCATTAGAAGCTCCAGTTGATATGTCATCTAATATAAGCTCTTCTGCGGCCCTACCACCTAGTAAAGAAACTATTCTATTTTTCATTTCATTTCTAGTTCTAAAACTCTTATCTTCTTCAGGTATATATGCTGTAAAACCGCCAGCATTTCCTCTAGGTACTATAGTAATTATATGAACAGGATCAAGTTCTGGTAAAAATTCAGCGGTAACCGCATGACCTGCTTCATGATAAGCTGTTAATTTTCTTTCTCTTTCTATAACTGCTGCTGATTTCTTTTCAGGACCAGCCATTACCTTTATAGCTGCTTCTTCAATTAAGTCTGATGTAATATTTTCCTTTCTAAATCTAGCTGCTAATAATGCTGCTTCATTAGTTAAGTTTTCTAATTCAGCAGGTGAAAATCCAGCTGTAGCCTTAGCTATATTAGCTAAGTTAACATCACTTGCTAATTTTTTGTTTTTTGTATGAACCTTTAATATTTCTTCTCTTTCTCTAACATCTGGCATACCTATTTGTATTGTCCTGTCAAATCTACCAGGTCTTAACAAGGCAGGGTCTAAAATATCAGGTCTATTTGTCGCAGCAATGATGATTATACCCTCATTTTTTGAAAACCCATCCATTTCAACTAAAAGCTGGTTTAGTGTCTGTTCTCTTTCATCATGTCCACCACCTAAACCAGACCCTCTTTTTCTACCTACAGCATCTATTTCATCTATAAAGATTATACAAGGTGCATTTTTCTTTGCTTCTGTAAACATATCTCTAACTCTTGAAGCTCCAACACCTACATACATTTCAACAAAATCAGATCCTGAAATACTATAAAAAGGTACCTCTGCTTCTCCAGCAACGGCTTTTGATAAATAAGTCTTACCTGTACCAGGTTGCCCCATCAATAAGACCCCTTTTGGAATTCTAGCTCCTTGGTCAATATACTTTCTAGGATTTCTAAGAAAATCTACTAACTCGTACATTTCTTCTTTTTCTTCTTTTAAACCTGCTACATCCTTAAATTTAACATGATTATTTTTATCTAAATTTAATTTAGCCCTATTTTTACCAAATTGTGAAGCTTGATTACCAGCATTAGCAGACTTAGAAATTAGTATATAAAATAAAAAACCAACTCCTACTAAAGTGATTAAAGATGGGAGTATAGCACTTAAAGCCATGCCGTTTGATTCAGTTAAACCTGTATATTTTATTTGACCTTTTTCAACCCTTTCTTTTAGATAATTATTATAGAATGTATCTTGAAACTCTCTTGGAAGATTAGACTTCACAAGGCTATCATTAGATAGTTTCAATTTAACTTCTCTTCCCTTACTTGTGATTTCTTTTACTTCACCTTTTTCAATTTTACTCACCAGTTGATCAACACTTATTTCCTTATATGGTGAAAAATAATCTCCAAAAAAAGAAAATAACATGAGTACAATCAAAATAGGTAACAAGTATGAACCCATCCTCGGTGTATTTCTATTCATTTGCTCTCCTTACTTTTATTTTCATATATGCATTTTGTTTTTTATAGATATCTCCAACCTGAATTATTTCATTATCCACTTCGATAATTGGTAAAAAATCTCTCTCATAAGAATCTACTTTTTTATCGATTAAAAAGTCTTTTAGTTTTTTTTCCTTAGAATTTATCTCTATCCTATCTCCATTTTTCCTTTTACGAATTTTAAGATTAATAAATTTATAATCATCTGTAATATTCTCCAAATCAATTATATATGAATTGACAATCAATTGATGATGGTCAAGTATTTCAATACTTATTTCATTCTCTAATTCATTAGCTTGGTCTATTCTTATCACTAAATTCTTAAAACTTTTGTAAAAAGCAAGTCCATTAATTTTTTTTATGGAACTTGAATTGGAATCTATAATTTTTAAAATTTCATTATAATGGTTTTTGGTAAAATTATAATTGCTTGATAAATCATTAATTTCACTTCTTATTATCTCTATTTTTTCGTAATCACTTATATTTTTTAATTCATTTATATTTAATTCAGCTATTAGCTCATTTTTAGATACTACTATTTTATTTTTTAATATATTTAAGTATCTATTTAAAGTTTGGTTTTGACTTTTAGCAAGATCTGATAAAGATAAAATACTATCATAAATATTAGGATTGTATTCTTCTTTTAGCAAAGGTATTAACTGATTACGTATTTTATTTCTTAAATAGATATTCTCAAAATTGCTTAAATCTTGAACATACTCAATGCTGTTATCTCGAGCATAGGCTAAAATTTCTTGTTTTGTCACATTTAACAAAGGTCTTATTAAAGGATATTCATAAACATCCATAGCTTCTAAACCATCAATGCCGGTCCCTCTGATAATACGCATTAATATAGTTTCAACCTGGTCATCAAGATTATGAGCTAAAGCTAGGTAATAACTATCTTTTTTACTATTTAATACTTGATTGAAAAACTTATGTCTTAAAAGTCTTCCTGCTTCTTCGCTTGAAATTTTATTATCAATAGCATATTTGTCCATGTCACCTTCTGCGTAGTGATATATAAGCCCCATTTCTTTAGCTTTATTTTTTACAAATATACTATCTTTATCTGATTGACCATCTCTAGTTTTATGGTTGAAGTTTGCTATTTCAATATTTATATCTATTTCTTTGGATAGCTTGTAGAAACAATCCAACATAACCATAGAATCTACACCACCAGAAACTGCTAATAAAATATTTTTTATATTAAATTTTTCTAAAAATATCTTTAATTCGTTTATCATGTCTTAGTTATTATTTTCTTGACTATCACTTTCTTGGTTATTATTTAAATTTTCAGGATTCACATAGATTTTTTCATCCTTTTTAATCATCCCAAGCTCTTCCCT
>NZ_CAMPYN010000048.1 GCF_946998255.1 uncultured Helcococcus sp.
ATCAAACAGGACAATATCCAAAGAACTTATTATGGGCCATGTGAAAATTCACTTAAGTGTCCTTGACATAGGTAGTAGTTTAGGCCAGGAAATCATGACAGGAGAGAGAAAGGCTGGAATACGAATGAAGCTCTTGGCCAGGAAATCATGACAGGAGAGAGAAATGTTGGAATACGCATGAACCCCTGGGCCAGGAAATCATGAGAGGGGAGAGAAAGGCTGGTATACACATGAAACCCAGGGCCAGGGGTACCAAAACCCACATGAGATTCAAGCAAAACAAGTCATGATGGTATCCAGGAAAACATCAAAACCCACATGAGATTCAAGCAAAACAAGTCATGATGGTATCCAGAAAAACACCAAAACCTACATGAGATTCAAGCAAAACAAGTCATGATGGAATACGCAAAAACATCAAAACCTACATGACATTCATGCAAAAAAAGTCATGATGGTATCCAGAAAAACCCCAAAACCTACATGACCATCCAAGATAAAAGTCGTGACGGAATCCACAATAACTCTCTAAAATCTCCATTAAACCAGCTAAAACAATCAATCCATCAATAACTCTCAACCCCCACACAGGCTAGGCCACAAGTATTGTTAACTTTTTGTAACAACTTCCCAACAAATTTACAAAAAGGTTACAAAAAATTGAAAAATAGTTACAATCTATATATAATATGAATCAGTTACAAAAATATTACAGAAAGAGGACAATATGTTAGAAAATTCTAAAAAGAGATTAGCTGCAAGTGCTCTTACAGTATCACTAGCATCAATCTCACTATTAACACCTGTAGCCCAAGCTGCAAAAGTGCAATTACAAGAAGACTCAAAGATATATATGACAGCTGGACAAGCAGAAAAAAATAACAATTCTGTTGGCGTATATAAAGCAGGTGAATATTTTGTATATAAAAGATTTGGAAATGCAATAAATATTTCAAAGACAGAAAAATCAGCAGGTGCTTGGGTAGACGCAAGCAAATTAGAAAGTACAAGCAATTCTTTAGTAGCAAAACAAGAAACTAAAGAATCATCAACAGTTGAAGATGTTGTTCTTAAGTTCGAAGTAGAAGGAAACAAGGTAATCTTAAATGAAGATGTTGAAATTTACATAAATGCTGATGACGCTAAAAACAAAGTAAACTCAAGAGGAGTATACAACAAGGGTGAATACTATATCTATAAGCAACAAGGAAATGCTTACAATATAGCTAGATTCCAAGGTGCTCCAGGTGGTTGGGTATACCAAGAAGAAATTATTAAAAAAGTAGAAGTTAAAGAAGAATTAAAAGAAGAAGTAAAAGAAACAGAAGCTCAATCAAATAAATTTACTTTGAAAAATACAGTAAGTGGTTTTAGAACAGCAAACAATGCTAAAAGCTCTACAAATCCAGTTAACCAATTAGCAAAAGGTGAATATTTCATCTTCAAAAAATACAATGGAATGATCAATGTATCTAAGAGTGCTAATTCAGCTGGTAGCTGGATAAATCCAGGACATACAAGTCCAGTTAAAGTAGAAAGAAGAGCACCACAAAGCTCTAACACAAACACAAGATCTCAAAACACAAATACTACTGCAACTAAAGAAGTAAATACAGCTCCTGCAAATTCAGTTTCAGGAAATGCAGTTGTAAATGGAGCATTGAGATACTTAGGTTCTAGATATGTATATGGTGGTTCAACTCCAGCAGGATTTGACTGTTCAGGATTCACATCATATGTATATAGAAACTTTGCTGGAAAATCTATACCAAGATCTTCAAGTGCACAAGCAAGTGTTGGTACTCCAGTTTCAATCAACAACTTACAAGCTGGTGATTTAGTATTCTACAATACTTCAGGAAGAGGTATTTCACACGTAGCTATTTACGATGGTAACGGTGGACTAATTCATGCAACAAACCCAAGAACAGGTGTTATAAGAGAAAGTATGAATTCAAGATACTGGTCATCAAGATATGTTACAGCTAGAAGAGTAAAATAATTTCAATATAGACTTGAGTTTTAAACTCAGGTCTATTTTTATTTTGTCTTTTATTATATAATGAAAAGGTAATACATAATAATTATATAAAGGAGATGAATATGACAGATTTCAAGAAAAGATTAGAAGAAGCTTATGAAGATTTAGCTAGCAAGGTTAAATTTAGACCTAAATTAGCTATTACTTTAGGTTCAGGCCTAGGAAGATTGGCTGACCAAGTTGAAATAGAACAAGAAATATCATACAAGGATATTAAATCATTTCCAGTTTCTACAGCACCAGGCCACAAGGGTAGATTTGTATTGACTCATATCCACGGTGTGCCAACTATTATTATGCAAGGTAGGGTTCACTTATATGAAGGATATAGTGCCCAAGATACAGTTATGCCTACAAGATTGATGGGATTATTAGGTGCAGAAACTCTTATAGTAACTAATGCTGCTGGTGGAGCAAATAAAGACTTTTCTGTTGGTGATTTAATGATTATCAGAGACCATATTACAGCCTTGGTACCTTCACCATTGAATGGACCAAACTTAGATGATTTAGGACCAAGATTCCCAGACATGACAGAAGTTTATAACAAGAAATTGAGTGATAAATTAGAAAAAATAGCAAAGGAAAAGGGTGTTTCAGTACAAAATGGTGTTTATTGCCAATGGCAAGGACCAAACTATGAAACTCCTGCTGAAGTAAAGATGGCTACAATATTAGGTGCTGACGTAGTAGGTATGTCAACAGCTATAGAAGCTATGGCTGCAAGACACATGGGTATGAAGACAGTAGGTATTACCCTAGTTACAAATATGGCAGCAGGTATTTCAGAAGTAGAGCTAGACGAACAAGAAGTTATCGATGCTGGTGAAGCTGCTTCAGGATACTTCATTGACCTAGTAATGGACTTCATTAAAGAATTAGCATAGAAATAATACATATCCGAAAGATTTTCTTTCGGATATTATTTTATAAAGGAAAGACATGACTTATAATTTAAAGCAAAAAGACGCTATACAGACAATTGATGGACCTATTTTGATAATAGCAGGACCCGGCACAGGGAAAACATTCACCCTAGTAGAAAGAGTGAAGTATATGATAAGGGATAAAAATATAGACCCTTCATCTATACTCATATCAACCTTTACCAACAAGGCTGCTTTTGAATTGAAGGATAGGCTATCATTAAATTTCAAAAAAGAGAATATTGATAAAGATATCAATGATATGGTGGTGGGAAATTTCCACTCTATTTGCCGTGATATAAATGAGAAGTATCTTGAATACACTTATTTAAAAGCGGGTTATTCTCAAATTGACGATACAGGACAAGCCTATTTAATCCATAGATATCTAAGAAGTTTTCAAAAAATTCCAGGTTATTCACAAGTGATTAATGGAGCAGACCACGTTAAAGATATAATGAACCTGGTTAATTCTATAAGGGAAGAAGGGATAATAGAAAGAAGTTCTAAAAATCCAGTTGCAAATGTGGGGCTACAGATTCTTAACCATTATGAAAAATTACTAGAAAAATATAATCTAATAGATTTTTCAGGAATATTATTCACCACATATAAATTGCTTGTTGAACATGACCATATAGTTAAAGAAATCCATGAAAAAATCAACTATATAATGATTGATGAATACCAAGACACCAATTATGTTCAAGAGCAAATTATTTTTAAGATGCTAAATAAAAATAAAAATCTGTGCGTAGTGGGTGATGATGACCAGAGTTTATATAGGTTTAGGGGTGCGTCAGTAAGAAATATTTTAGAATTTGATAATAGAATAGACCAGGTTAAGGTTATAAAGCTTATGCAAAATTATAGGTCGGAAGATTCTATTATCAGATTTTATTCTTCATTTTTAGAAAACTTAAGTACACAAAATGATGAATATAAAAAATACAGGTATCCAAAATTACTATTTTCAGACAAGTTAAGTGGGGAAAATAGGGTTGTTAAGCTATATTCTCAAAATGAAGAAGAATGGATAGAAAAGACCTGTGCCTACATGAAAGACCTGTATCTCCAAGGAGCCATAAATTCTTACAATGAGATATCTGTATTATTTTCATCAGTAAATAATGCTTCTGCTCGTAAGTTTATTTCTCATGCAAAAAAACAAGGTATAGGAGTATATATTCCAAAAAGATCAACCCTTTTATCAAGAAAAGAAGTTAAAGAGATGATAGGTGGATTATATACTATTTTTAGAAGGTATATAGATAGGTCAAAGGTGTCGGATCCAATGACTTATGCTTTTTTAGAAAGAGAATATAATTTATTTGATAAATATATACAAAGACATGCTGACCTAAAAAACTTTATTGAAAAAATGTCTGAATATTTAAATGAAGAGGGAAGTCGAATAAGTCTCCATGACATATATTATAGATTATTTGCCTATGAACCCTTCTACAAGTACATGAAAAATGAAGAAAAAGCCAAGGGGCTATCAAGGTATTTAGAGCTGCTGGATACTTTTTCTTTGATCAATCAAATTTATTATGTGGGTAAAGATAATTTAGATAAATTTATATCTACATTTTTCTTTAATTTTATATCTTTTATCAGTAACAGAAATGGTATAGCTGAGTTTGATGAAGAAACTACGATTCCAGATGAAAACTCAATATCAGTTTTAACCATTCATGCTTCAAAAGGAATGGAATATCCAGTAGTTTTCATGGGGTCTCTTTGGGATAAGCCTTTTACAAATAGAAAGTATAAAAATAATATTGAAAAACTTGTGGATATATTGAAGGAAGAATATACACAAATAAATGATTTTGAGCCTATAGAGTTGATGGAAAATCTAGACTTTCATAGAAAGTATTACACAGGTTTTTCCAGGGCCAAAGACCTACTTGTATTAACTGGTTTTGGAAATAGTATTTCTCCATATCTAATCAACTATTTTAATAACTTAAATGAAGTTCCTGTAAAGGACCTAGACTTGGAAAAGGGACCTGTTAAAAACAATAAAGTAAGAAAGAGTTATTCCTACACTGCTGATATAGTACCTTATAGGGACTCAAGTATTAAGTATTATTATGAAAGAATACTGAAATTTAGACAGCCTAAAACAAAGGCTTTATTCTACGGGTCTATAGTCCATGAGTCTATTGAAACTATAAATAAAACTCTTATAAATAATGGAGATATTAATGGTATTGAGACCTATAAATTAGTCAGGGATATAGGTGCCCAGAAATATAGGCAAGGCGCTATAGACATAAGAAAAGAAGATATAGAAAAAGCCCATGAAGAAGTTTGCTTATATTTAGAGAATTTGAAGAACATTGGTAAACCATTGAATTCTGAATTGAATATATTTTATTCTACAGATGATTATGCCCTTATAGGTAATGTAGATATGATTTTTGAGAATGATGGAGGGCTTCATATAATGGACTTCAAGACTGGTAGACCGGTTGAAAGTCACGAAGACGACTCTATACTTAAATCATATATAAATCAGATTAACCTATATGCCTACCTCTATGAGCAAACAAAAAATAAAGGGATATCTAGTGTGTCTTTGTATTTTACAGATTTAGCTAATAATAAAAATATATACACCTATCCTGTAGATAAAGACCTTAATAAAAAAATACTCAAAGGTATAGAAAAAACTATAAAAGATATAGAAAATGAAAAATTTAATTTTAAAAACTATGACCCTAATAAGGCAGGATTACTAAAATTCTTTTTAAATAGATACTATAAAGAAGTCGGAGATATTCAAATTCTAGCCTAAATTTGATATAATTATCTTTATAGATTTAATGTAAAGGAAGATGAATGATTAATAAATATTTAACTAAAGAAAATGTAAGCATATGGCTAAGTCCTATTGCAAATATTTTACTTACAATCATATTATTAATTTTGAATATTTACCTAGGTATAATAGGGATTGTTTTATCAGCCTTATCTCTTTATAACGCCTATGAACTATACACCCTAAAGGACAGGGCTTTTAAAGAATATGCTGATAATTTGGAAGTATACTTTGAAGGATTCTCGAAAAAGGCCATATTTTCAATGCCTTTTTCTATTATAGTTTTGGATAAAAACAACCAGCTAAATTGGTATAATTCAAGATTTAAAAATATGATTTCAAGAAAAGATTCCTTGGTAGAAGAGGATATAGATGAAATTTTACCAGGCATCACAGAACTGTTTGAAAAAGATAATGGCAATCAAGTGTTTGATTATGAATTTGAACAAAGAAACTATAGCGTACATTACAGTCTTTTAGAAAAAGAAAATGTAAAACTTCTATACTTCGTTGACCAAACCGAAGCAGTAGATATTGCTATGACTTATGAAAATGAAAAACTTGTTGTTCTAAATATCAAATTAGATAACTTAGACGAGTTAAATCAAAACTTATCTTCAGAAAAGAGACCTATTCTTTATGCGGAAATAGATACCTTGATTACTTCATACTTCCACAAGTATGGATCTTTTATAAAGAAAAGTGAAAATGGTAGATACCACGCGGTTAGTTACAAGGAAAGTCTTGAAGCTATGCTTGAAGAAAAATTTAGCTTTGTTGAAGAAGTAAGAAGAGTTGAAGCTGGAAATACTTTAGCACCTACCTTATCCATAGGTGTAGCCTATGATGACGAAAGTCCTAGACTAATTGAAAAGTCTGCAAATGCAGCCTTAGATATAGCCCTAGGTAGGGGTGGTGACCAAATAGTAATCAAGAGACAAGATGACTTAGAATATATTGGTGGAAATAGCCAAGCTACCATAAAGAGGACCAAGGTAAGAGCCAGGGTCTTGGCCCATGCCTTATCACAGTTGATAGGAAAATCTACAGAAGTATTTATTTCTGGACATGTAAATCCGGATATGGATTCCATTGGATCATCCATAGGTTTGTGGCATGCAGCAAGAGAAAAGGGCAAGGATGCCTACATTGTTCTGTCTAAGGTGACACCAGCCATAGAAAATATTTACAGGTATACAACAGAAAATATTGAAGATTTGGAAGATTATATAATTAGTCCTGATGAAGCTTATAGCAAAATCAAGTCATCATCACTATTTATAATTACAGATAATCACAGAAAAAATTCGACTGAAGAACCTAGATTGTTTGAAAAGACTGACTCAGTTGTTATAATCGACCACCATAGAAGGGGAAGCGATTATATAGAAAATGCGGAATTGACTTATTTAGAGCCATCTTCATCATCAGCATCAGAGCTTGTTACAGAGATGTTGTTATATATGGATGATGGAATTGCTATAAATAAAATTGTGGCAGAGGCCTTACTTGCTGGTATAAGTATGGATACAAAACACTTTACCCAACAAACTTCATCAAGGACTTTTGAAGCAGCATCAGTTCTAAAACAAAATGGGGCAGACTCTGACACTGTAAATGAACTATTTGTTGAAGATTTTGATACCTTAAAGGCTAAATCTCAAATTATTTCAACAGCTGAAATTTATAAAGATATATTTATCATCGGAATATTTGACAAGGAAACTGATGAATCATCCTTGATAGCTTCACAAGCAGCAAATGACCTAGTGCAGATTACAGGTATAGAAGCATCCTTTGTACTTACAAAGCAAAATTCAAAGGTTCATATATCAGCAAGGTCCAACAAAAAAGTGTCAGTACAATTGATTATGGAAAAACTAAATGGTGGTGGACATAGAAATATGGCGGCTACCCAATTAGAAGTAGATATGGAAGAAGCTAAATCCCTTCTTAAGAAGGCTATTAAAGAATACATGGAGGAGAATGAATAATGAAAGTTATATTATTAGAAGATGTTAAAAAATTAGGTAAGAAAGACGAACTAGTTAATGCGAAAACAGGTTATGCAAGAAACTTCCTTATTCCAAATGGTTTAGCTATAGAAGCAACACCTGCAAACAAGAAAAAATGGATGGAAGAACAGGCTAGATTAAAAGAAGAATTTAAACAAAATAAAGCTGAAGCTGAA
>NZ_CAMPYN010000049.1 GCF_946998255.1 uncultured Helcococcus sp.
CCATTAGCATATCCCACTTCAGTAGCAACTACACCTTCAATTTTGTCAAAGTAAGCCTGGGTACCCCAAAAACATCCAGCTCCTAGTACGATTTCTTTTTGATTATCGTTTAATTTTAATTCGGACTTAATCATATTTTCCTCTTTTACATATTTTTATATCTTCTTACATTTTCTTCTGATAGAAAATCAAAGGCATTGTTTACCTTCTTAAACATTTCCTCAGCATGTCTTTCTTTACTAATGTCAGGATGGTATTTCTTAGCTAATTTTCTATAAGCAGCTTTTATAGTTGAAAAGTCTGCATCGTAAGGAACACCTAAGACATCACATGCTTCTTCATATTTTTGCTTGAAGCCAACAAAAGCACCTGGTCTTCCTTGACTTGAAGAACCTTGGTAGCCACCATATCCACCCTGTGAACTACTATAGCCACCAAAGTTTTGCTCGAAGAATTCTCTCCATTGTTTTTCTTGCTGCCTTTGTCTTTCTCTTCTTCTTTCTTCTTCTCTTCTTAACTCTTCTTCAAATTTTCGCCTTTGAATTTCATCATACTTATCTTTGTAGAATTGGTAGGACTTATTTTCTACTCCATCTTCCATCTTATATCTAGCATAATCATATAAAAAGTTAATTTGAACATATTTTACTTTTCTAAAAGAGTTCAAAACTGATCTTCCAAGTATAGAAATCGAAAATACAACAATTGTAGCAATTAATAAAAAGGCACCTGGTCCAGTAAATACAAGCAAAAGCAAAAGCGGTATAGTAACTATCCCTATAACAAAAAATAACACTATAGGAATAATAAATAAACGTATTGAATCCGCTGCATTTATTATGACTTCTAAAATGTTTTCTACTAAATCATATATAAACTCCAGAGCTTTAGTAAAATAATAAACTATTTTTCCCCATATATTTTTCATCTTTTCTCCATTACATTATGTGGTTATCAATCCTATTATATAGGCTATAATAAACACCCTTGTTATCTAAAAGTTCTTTATGGTTTCCTTTTTCTTGGATACCATCCTTAGTTAATACAACTATTTCATCAGAATTAATTATTGTAGTTAACCTGTGAGCTATTGTAATAGTTGTCCTATCTTTAGATAGTTCTTCTAGTGATTCTTGGATAATTTGTTCACTCTTGTTATCTAAGGCTGAAGTTGCCTCATCCAATGTAAGTATTGGTGGATTCTTTAAGAATACTCTCGCTATAGAGATTCTTTGTTTTTGTCCACCAGACAACATTACACCCCTTTCACCAACATAGGTGTTAAAACCATCTGGAAGTTTTTCTATAAACTCTAAAGCTCCAGCCTTTCTAGCTGCTTCAATTACTTCTTCCTTGCCTGCATCCAATCTTCCATAAAGAATATTTTCATAAATAGTTCCTGAGAATAGGTAAACATCCTGTTGGACTATACCTATATTATCTCTTAGAGCTTTTAGCTGTAGGTCTCTTACATCATAGCCATCTATTTTTATAGCACCCTTATCTACATCATAAAATCTTGGAATCATTTTTATTAGGGTTGTTTTACCCCCACCAGATGGACCAACCAAGGCTAATTTTGAACCTGGTTTAATATCTAAAGTCACATCTTCCAAGACGGATTCTTTTTCCCCATCTTCATTTGATGAATATGCAAAACTTACATCTTCAAATTGTATATGACCTTTTACATCTTTTAAAATATGTGGATTTGGCCTGTCTACAATGCTTGGTTTAACATCCATTATCTCCGCAAATCTTTCTATACCGGTCATTCCTTTTTCATATGTTTCTAGGAAGGTGATTAAACGGGTAATAGTTGTCAATAAAGTGGTCGCATACATTATATATAGGGTAAAGTCTGCAGGGTCTATAGTACCCTTTATTAAAAATATACCCCCTAAAAGTACTATTACTAAATACATCAAGGCATCTAAAACCTTTGTAATAGAAGTAAAATCAGCCATAGCCTTGTAGTATACTTTTTTAAGGCCTAAAAATCTATAATTTGCCTTGTCAAAATTTTCTATTTCAAGGTCTTCATTAGCAAAAGATCTGATTACATTTATACCCAGCAAGGAATCTTCTATATCAGAGTTTATTTCTCCTATTTGGTGTCTTTGTTGCTTTTGTGTACGTCTAATATTTTTTCTAACTGAATTTGTTAAGATAACCATTAAAGGTATCATTAAAAACATTACAAGAGTTAATGTAATATTTATATTCACCAAAATTACAAAAGTAACTAGTATCTTTACTATAGCCTTCAAAAACTCTTCAGGTACGTGATGAGCAAACTCTGTTACATCAAATAGGTCGGTAGTAATCCTAGCTAGTAACTGACCTATTTTTGTATGAGAGTAAAATTCATCCGACAAATACTGAATATGGCTGAATACATCTCTTCTCATATCTTTTTCAATCATAGCTCCCATTATATGACCTTGTTTTTGCATATAATAAGTGGATCCTACTTCAACAACTTTCAATAAGAAATATATAGCAATCATTTTAAGCAAATATGACATAGTCAAAACAAGTTCTGGTTTAATTGCCATATTGGTTATATTTCTAATAATTAAAGGCAAAGCAACTTCAGCAACTATTGTCAAACAAGCTGCAAACAAGTCCTTAAATAAAAGTCCCTTATAGTTACCATAGTAAGGAGCAAATCTTTTTATTAATTCTTTACTTGTATAATTTGATCTATTTAACTTTTCCATTCATCTCTCTTTCTATTATTACCATTAATTAAAATATTATATCACAAATAAATGGTCCATATAAATACTGTATGCAATTAAAAAGAAGACAAAGACTTTCGATTATTCCTTATCTTCTTTATTTAAGATTAAATTGTAAATTATTTATTTAAAAACTTAAGAGCTATATTTTTGAAGGTTTCAATAGCATCCTTATATTCATCTAATTCTATATACTCATCTATAATATGAGCATTTTTAGTTAGGCCCGGTCCATAAACAACAAGTTGGATATCATCTGATATGTGAGTATATCTAGACAATTCGCAAGTACCTGTAAGTGGTCTTACTTGTACATTTTTATCTGGAGCAGATTCTTTCAAGGCCTTTATCAAGTCTGTATCCCTATCAGCTTCTGCTGGATCAAGGACTTGTATTAGATCTAAAGAAAGTTTAGCCTTAGAATCATCCTTGTTGTTTTCATCAATTGCATCTTGTAAAATTTTTATTGATTCTTCAGATCCAAATTCTGGTACAGTACGAATGTTACCTTTTATACTTGCAAAATCAGGTACAGAGTTAAATTGTATACCACCTTCAATTATAGAAAATACATTTATAGTAGATCCTAAGTTTTCATTTTGGTAGTCAGGATTTGCTGTTACCTTATCAAATTCGTCTTGTACTTTTCTTATATAATCAACTATAGTCATGATTGCATTGATACCTATCTCTGGCATTGAAGAGTGGGCTGCTTTACCTTTAGCCTTTACTTCATACATTATTGAACCTTTAGATGCAAATATAGCTTGGTTTTCACCATCTCTTTTAGTTGGTTCAGAAATTAAGATAGCATCAACTCCATCCAAGTGTTTGCCTTCAACAAGGTCTAAAGCACCTTGCATACCTACTTCTTCACCTACAGTTCCTAGCAGCCAGATTTCTCCCGGAAAATCAGCTCCCTCTTCTAAAATTTCTAATAAAGCATAAATACTTGCCGCAAGGCCAGCCTTCATATCTGAAGTACCTCTGCCATACATCTTTCCATCTTCTATATGTCCAGAAAATGGATCATGGGTCCAACCTTCACCAGCTTCAACTACATCCAAGTGTCCTGATAAAGCAAAGATTTTTCCTTCTTCTTTACCCTTTACCTTTACTATAATATTATCTCTACCAGGATAAGATTCAATTAATTCGGTTTCAACATTGTCATAATCCTTAAATAAATCCTGGATATATTCAGCTACTTCTTTTTCATTGTCATTTACTGATTTTATTTGAATTAAATCTCTTAAAATATCAATATATTTTTCCATTATGACTCCTTTATTTTTCACTTGTGTTTGCATATTTTTTAGCACTATTATGTGATATTATCCAAAATACACCGGTCAAGGCTGCGAATCCTATATTTATAATCCAACCTAGGGTGTAAGCTCTTGTCTTATCATAAATAAATGATACTAGCAAAGGTCCTAAAGCTGCACCAACTTGCATACCTGATTGGACAAAACCATAGGCTTCGCCGTAGGTTTTTCTATCAAAAATTGATGAAGCTATTAGCGGAGGTATAACTGTACCTATGGCTAAACCTAAACCAAAGATAAGAGCAACTAACCATGGTCCCCATGGTTGACCTACAAATAGCATAGCAACAAAGGTCAAGGCTAGTGAACCTGAACCTATTAGCAAAGCATAATATATACCATATTTGTCAGCTATCTTACCGATAATTAACTTTCCAATTACTCCTAGTACTAGATATAAAGAGATTACTGTACCTGCAGTTTTAACACCCACTACCTCTTGTAAGGCTGGGGCAAATTGCAAGGTAGCTCCATTAGCTAAACCATTCATCACAGAACCTAAGACTAAGAAAATAAAGAAGGTCGTTGTGATAGCCGCACTTGTTGATAAAGCAACATTTAAAGAATTTTGTGATTTTTGTATCTTGACTGCATCTTGACCTACTGACTTATCATCTTCCTTGTAGCCATATGGCTTCAGGCCTATATCTTCTGGTCTTAAATATATAATAAATAACCCTGCTATTAAACCTATAGCTAAAATAATTATTCCATATACCCTATAGGATGTTCTCCAGCCATAGTTAGCTATTAACCTACTGATTATAGGACTTAAAACAGCCCCACCAGCTGAAACACCTGATACAGCTATTGATGTAGCAAGTCCTACTTTATCTTCAAACCAATTGTTGATAAGCATCATCATTGGTATTTGAGCTGTTGTAATATAGGCTGTACCCACAAAAAATGCCAATATATAAAAATGATACTTGTTTTGGGCTAGTGAATATCCAAATACTGAAGCCGCAAAAACAAAGGCTCCCAAGGTCCAAACTGTTTTGAAATTATACTTAGTTAAAAAGTATGCGACTACTGGAGCTAAAAACACCCCTATGATTTGAGTGATTGTACCTATCAAGGAAAAATCAGTCCTAGTAAATCCTAAATCTTGGGTAACGGCTAATTGCCAGCTGTTAGATAAAGAGTTTACAATTGGTACAAAAACTCCCAAAACTATTGATGCAACAACTAATATTAGCCATGCATAGTGAAACTTTCTTTCTTTATTTTTCATAATAATACTCCATAATAATTTCCTTTATAATCTATTTTTTATTATACCCGAATTTTATAATTTCAAAAAATCAAATTATGATCTCATAAAAAAAACTAGTAAAAATCACCAATGATCCCTACTAGTTTCAATTATCTTTATTTATTTTTTCTTCTTAAAAAGATAGCTATCCCATTTAAGATTATTGAGGCACCTACACAAAACCATAGGTATTTACTTACTGTTGGTACTATATCCATTATTCCTGCAAAATCATCTACTGCAATTCTTTTAGCTACATCGGCATAAAAATCATTTACAGTTAAGGCAGTAAAGGTCAAACTTAAAAAGCCAAATATTTCTTCCTGCTTATTTTTAATAGCACTTATAATATTTACCAGCATAAATATAATTGCTAATACCCCAAATAATAACCACATATTTTTCTCCTTGAATGCATTTTGACCATTATATCACAAAAAAGACCTAGAAAACTAGGTCTTAAAACAAATTCTTATTTATTTACAATAAAGTCATCATCAGAAGTTTCTAAGAAGTTCTTTGATGAATTTAAAGCACCTTGTACTAGGTTAGCAACAGCTGTTTCTGTAAAGTAAGCTGTATGAGGTGTATATAAGATGTCATCTCTTTCTATTAATTTTAAGAATGTTTCATCTTCTATCTTTTGTCCTCTTAAGTCTTTTGGTACGAATGGTCCTTCAAATTCGTAAACATCTAAACCAACTCCTAGTAATTTACCGCTATCTAAGGCTCTAAATACTGCTTCTGTATCTACTAAGGCACCTCTACCTGAGTTGATTAGGATTGAATTGTCAGGCATTAGGCTTAAGAATTCATCATCAACCATGTGGTGGTTTTCTTTAGTAGCTGGCATGTGTAAAGTAACAACATCTGATTGCTTTGCTAATTCTTCTACACTGTCAACATATGTTAGGTATTTTTCTGCTTCTTCATTTGGATATAAGTCAAAACCGATAACTTTTGCACCTAAACCACTAAACAATTTAGCCGCTGCCCTACCGATTCTACCTGTACCTAAAATACCTACTGTTAAAGTTCTCATTTCTCTTGAAACTAATCTCTTTTCCCATGAGAAGTTATGTTCTTCAACATTTTTTACAATCTTTTTGATGTTTCTTGAAATGATTAAAGCTGCTGTTACAGCATGTTCTGCTATAGCATTTGGTGAATATGATGGTACATTTGTAAGTTTAATATCTAATTCATTTAACTTATCTAATTTGTACATATCAAATCCTGCAGATCTTGTTGAAAAGATTTTTACACCATTTTCTGCTGCAAAGTCATAAACTGAGTCTGGAATTTCTTTGATTTGTGAAATACATACAGCATCAGCTCCTACTAACATATCTTTTGTACTTTCGTCTAAGTCCTTGTTAGTTACAACTAATTCTATATCAGAGTTTTCTTTTTTCCATTCTTCAACTGCTTTTTCTTCTACTTCTTTATAGTTAAAAAATACTATTTTCATTAGTAATCCTTTCTATTTTTCTTGTCCATAAATAAAGATATCTCTATCGTATAATTTCAATACTTTTGTACATACTTTATCGATTAAGTATGCTGATACAAATGGTATTACAAAGAATACTAAGGCTAATATCAATATGTTTTTGGCTACGCTTCCTTCCATAAATGATAAGGCATTTATAGGTCCTACAAGTCCTGAGAAACCAAAACCTGCTGAAGCTGTTGTACCTTGGATGTTAAATAAATATGCTACCACACCTGTTACTATAGCATTAGCTATTAAAGGTATGTTCATAATTGGGTATCTTAACCAGTTAGGCATAAACATTTTCATTGATCCTAAAAATACTGAAAGTGGAACACCTATCTTGTTTACATACATAGCCCCTACAACTAAAGTCATAGCTGCTGATGCAATACCTAAGTTTGCAGCACCTGATGCTAGTCCTTCTAGGCCTACTGCGTAAGCAATAGCTACTGTAGATATTGGAGATACAATTATCAATGCAAATGATATTGATAATAAGATACTCATCAATAATGGTTGTAAGTCTGTAAAGTTTTGGATTATAGCACCTATAGCTGTTGTGATTTGTTTTACATATGGTAATAGCAGGGTTGAAAGTGTACCTACAATTAAAACTACTATTACTGGTGATAAAATCATTGTTAAGCTGCCTAATTTACCTCTGATTAAACTTAATAGGTAAACTGCCATAGCTGCAGTGATCATTGTGTTTATCAAGTCACCTATACCTGTTGCTATAAGAGCACCATCGGTAGACACTAATAAACCTGAACCAATCATAGTTGCAACACCAACTAAACCTGTTTCTATTGGTTGTAATTTAAATTGGTAACCAATAAATATACCAACTAGCAATGGTGTAGCTGCTTGTGATGCTAATAATATCGTATGAATTGTTTGGAATATTTGAGCTTGTGGCGCTAAAGCCTTAAATATTTCCCCTAAGATAGCATTTGGAATAAGACCAACTACTATACCCATTGCAGTACCGTTAAGGATTTTCATTAAAAATCCTTTTAATTCTATTTTATTTTCCATAAAATAACCTTCCTTTTCTTATAATTTCTCCTCATTCAATAGTACGCTTAAGAA
>NZ_CAMPYN010000050.1 GCF_946998255.1 uncultured Helcococcus sp.
CAGTAAGAGGGTTATCTCCAGTACACATTATAGTTTTGATTCCTATTTTTCTAAGTCTTTCAAATCTTTGTCTTAGTCCTGGTTTTACGGTGTCTTTTAAATAGATTATTCCATAGATTACATTGTCTACACAAACTACTAGTGGTGTTCCTCCTAGTTTAGATATACCTTCAACTTTTGCTTGCAAATCACCTGGTACACTTCCACCTTTTTCTGTGACAAATTTTATGATGGATTCTCCAGATCCCTTGCGTATCATGACGCCATTTTTTAAATCAATACCACTCATCTTGCTTGAAGCAGTAAATTCTATAAAAGACGCATCTTCGTAATCTGCTGGATTAACTTTAGAACCCAATTTTTTTGCAAGTTCGACTGTAGATTTACCTTCAGGGGTGTCATCTTTTAGTGATGATATCATGGCATATTCTATTAAATCTGATTTGTCGATTCCATCGACATTTATAAAATCACTAGCTAACCTATTTCCAAAGGTTATTGTTCCTGTTTTGTCTAGAATCATTGTATCAACATCACCACAAGCTTCTACAGCCTTGCCTGACATTGCTATGACATTGAATCTAGTAACCCTATCCATACCAGCTATACCGATTGCGCTAAGTAATGCACCAATTGTAGTAGGGATTAGGCAAACCATTAAAGCTATCAATGTAGAAACTGAAATTTTTACATTAGAATAGTTAGCTATTGGATATAGGGTTATGATAACTATCAAAAATATAATAGTTAAGGAAACCAACAAGGTATTTAGAGCAATCTCATTTGGTGTTTTTTGTCTAGAGGCTCCTTCTACAAGAGATATCATCTTATCCAAAAATGATTCACCAGGATCTGAGCTTATACGAACTTTAATCCAGTCTGATACAACAAGTGTACCTCCCGTCACTGAAGAAAAATCTCCTCCACTTTCTTTAGTTACTGGTGCGGATTCACCAGTTATTGCAGATTCATCAATACTTGCTATACCTTCAATTATTTCACCGTCATTAGGGATTATTTCGCCTACTTTTACTAAAACTACGTCTCCTTTTTTTAGGTCATTACTAGAGATTTCAATTTCTTTTCCATCATCTAAAATTTTTCTAGCCTTAGTATCCTTTTTTGTTTTTTTCAATGTCTCTGCTTGTGCCTTTCCCCTACCTTCAGCTACGGATTCGGCGAAATTTGCAAATAGTAAAGTTATAAACAAAATAATGGAAACAAGCATATTGTATTTACTTGCATTGTTGCTTCCATCATATATCAAATTTGGGAAAAAAGCAAGTAATAGACAAATTATAAATCCAATTTCTACTACAAACATTACAGGGTTTTTTATCATATACTTAGGATTTAATTTTAAGAATGCCCCTTTAATAGAAGTCTTCATTATATCTTTACTTACAAATTTTGTTTTATTATTAACCATATTTCCTCCTATAGTACCAACCATTCTGCTATTGGTCCTAAAGCTAGTACTGGCAAAAATGTTAGTGCTGCAAATATATAAACAATTATTACTAAAATAATTGAAAAAGTTAAGTTATTAGTTTTTAATGTTCCAGCAGTTTCATTGATATCTATTTTTTTAGAAAGATTTCCTGCTATTGCTAGCTGGATAATAATAGCTAAATATCTTCCAAAAAACATTACTAATCCACAAGTTATATTCCAAAAGATTGTATTGTCAGCCAAACCTTCAAAACCAGAGCCATTATTCGCTGCTGATGAAGAATATTCGTATAGTATTTGACTTAGTCCGTGGAATCCTGGATTAGTAATACCCTCAAGTCCAGGATTTATACTAACTGCTAGTGCAGAAAAACCTAGAATCAAAAGTGGGTGAATGATAATTGATAAAGCTGCAAGTTTCATCTCATTACCTTCAATTTTTTTACCTAGATATTCCGGTGTCTTACCAATCATAAGACCGCATATAAATACTGCTAAGATAGCATAGATTAACATATTCATAAGTCCTACACCTGCTCCACCAAATACAACGTTTAACATCATGTGAAGCAAAGGAACTAGGCCACCCAAAGGTGTAAGTGTATCATGCATATTGTTAACAGTACCAGTAGTAAATGACGTTGTAACTGTTGTAAATAATGAAGATTGGGCAATGCCAAAACGCATCTCTTTTCCTTCCATATTTCCCATATTGTGAGATATTCCAGAAAGACTTGCCCCATTTACACCATTAAGCTCATTATGATAGCAAACACCTAAGCCTATTACAAATAATATGGACATGGCAATAAATATTGATTGGCCTTCTTTGCCCAGCCAAACTTTCTTAGCCATAGCTTTATCTGTGTGCTCTGGTATTTGTTCATTTCCACTTGCTGATTTTTTAATAAACTTATCATGTGCCATCTTTCCAAAAATGAAAATACATGATCCTGGCAATAACATCATAGAAATTAATTCTATAATATTTGAAATAATATTAGGGTTTTCAAAAGGAGTTGATGAATTGGCTCCGAAAAATCCTCCACCATTAGTACCCAAATGTTTAATTGCTTCCAAAGCAGCTACAGGACCAGCACCAAGTTCTTGGTTTTTGCCCTCAATAGTTTTAATTAAAATATTAGAATTAAAGTTTTGGATAACTCCTTGAGACACCAATAATAATCCAACAATAATAGATGCTGGTAATAAAAATCTTGTTATGATTTTTATAAAATCTACAAAGAAGTTTCCCATCTTCTCTCCAAGTATTCCTCTTATCATTGCTACGCAAGCTGCATATCCACTAGCTGCTGAAGTGAACATCATCATAATAATCACAAACATTTGAGAAAAATATGACAAGCCTGATTCACCAGCATAGTGTTGCAAGTTAGTATTAGTCATAAAAGAAATAATTGTATTAAAAGTTAAAGTTTCCTCCATAGAGCCTATTTTATTTGGATTAAATATCCCTATAGATTGAATTCTAAGAACTAGATATGAAAGTAGAACCAAACACGCATTTAAAAGAATCAATGACAATGCATATTCTTTCCAGTCCATATCACTTTTTTCAATCTTTAAAATTTTAAAAATTCCTGAATCCACTTTATCAAATAAAGGATCAGCGAATGTTTTTTTATTGTTAGTCATTTTATATAAGTAATTTCCACATGGAAATATAATGACTAAGAATATTAGTAATGTTAATAATATTTGTAACATAATCTCTCCTACTTACACAATTTTCTTACGAAAATATATATTTTTTATTTGTGCCATATATTGCTAAATTTTCCAAATTTTTACTAGCAGGTTCATAGCAAGGGTCTAATGCCCAAGCAGCCCTGAAGTGGTTCATAGCCAATTCATGGTCTCCTCTTATTTCCATCAAAATACCTAACAAATTGTGAGGAACTGGACTATGTGGATATTCTTTCATTTTATCTTTTACCAATTCTAAACATTCGTCAAGGTTTCCCAAATCAATTTTTAATTTTATTAAGGAACAAAAATCATTCAAGCAATTATTAAAATCACATTTAGTTAAATTCATAATTTCCTCCATACTTATCTCCCAAAACTATATTTAAAATTTCTCAGGGTTAATCAGTGCATAAAACAAATAGCATAAAACCCCTAAAATAACAATTAATAATAGTAACATATAAACCTCCACAATAATTAATTACTTGTAATTTTTTTATCTATCCAATGGACAAATAATTTTAATATTAAAAATGAAATGATAATTATAGCTATCATAATAAGGTCTAACATTAATCACTCCTCCTATTCTCTAACTATATGTATAATATAACAACTTTTTCCTTAAAATAGTTTTAAAATATGCACCATAGACATTAAAATTGTATTAAAATTCACTGATTTTGCCTTTTTTTTAAATATATATAGTAAAATAAAATCAGAAATAAATAAATAAAGAAGGATAATTTTATGGAAAAAAAGGTGAATTGACAATCTTCTTCGGATACTGTGCAGGTGTCGGCAAGACATACAATATGCTAGAAGTTGCCCACGAAAAGTACCTAGAAGGCATAGATGTGGTTGTTGGTTATGTAGAACTTCATGATAGAAAAGATACTCTAGCATTAATGAATGGTCTAGATATAATAGACTATAAAAAAATAAACTATAAAGATCATATTTTTAATGAACTGGATATAGATAAGGCCCTAGATAGAAAACCTGACATCATATTAGTAGATGAACTTGCCCATACAAATGCACCAGGAAGCAGACACAAAAAAAGATACCAAGATGTAGAAGAATTGCTAAGAGCCGGAATAGATGTATATACAACTTTGAACGTTCAGCATCTAGAAAGTCTTCATGATATAGTTGAGTCAATTTCAAGAATAAAAGTAAATGAACGTGTACCTGATTATGTATTTGATAATGCTGATCATATAAAAATAATTGATATCGAAGTAGAACAGCTAATCGAAAGATTGAAAGAAGGAAAAATATATAAGAATGCGCAGTCAAAGAAAGCTTTGGAAAATTTTTTTACAATTGATAATCTGGTATCACTTAGGGAGATAGCCTTAAGAAGATGTGCTGACAAAATAAATTTGTATTCTGACGATAAAAATAAACCATTTTTAAAAGAACATATACTAGTGTGTCTTGGCCCATCACCTACTAACCAAAAAGCAATCAGAACTGCTTATAGGATGGCTAACTCTTTCCATGCAGAGTTTAGTGCCCTATATGTAGAAACATCTGAAAGCAAAAATTTTTCTAATACAGAAAAAAATAACTTACAAAAAAATATAGACTTAGCTAAACATCTAAAAGCTAATATCGTTTCTTCTTATGGTGATGATATATCATTTCAAATTAGCCAATATGCAAAACTTAGTGGAGTATCAAAGCTTGTCTTGGGAAGATCCTCACAGAAAATATCATTTTTGAATAAAACAACTATAATTGATGAGATTACTAAGTATGCTCCAAATCTTGATATATTCATAATCCCTGATGCTAACAGTGAGTATAAGAAAAAAAATATAAGGCTAGATGAATTTGTGCATTTTGATAGAGAAGATCTGATAGTAACTTTGCTCATACTGTTAGCTACAACTATACTATCTTATGCCTTATTTATTTTAGATTTTAATACAACTAACATAGTTTTGCTTTATACATTATCATCCTGCATAGTTGGATACACAACAAAACACCCTATATACAATATGCTTGCTCTCTTGCTAAATATATTTATTATAGATTTTATATTTATACAACCATATTATTCTTTGAGGATTTACTCAAAAGAATATCTAATGATATTTATAATAATGAGCATAGTTTCTTTTTTCATAAGTCTAATGCAAAATAGACTAAAAAAAGAAAATATACTAACAACTCAGCAGTCACACAGCTTAGAAGTTCTGCTTAAAACAAGCCAGAGATTGCAGCTAAGCAAAAACTATGATGAAGTAATGTATGAAACCTGCTATCAACTATATAAGCTCCTAAACAAGGTAATAATATTTTATCCTGTTTTCAAAAGCTCGCTTTTGTCGCCAATAATTTATAACCCAAAAAACGTCGCAAATATGAAAGAAATATATTTGCAAGACTCCGAGAAAACTGTAGCAAAATGGGTATTTTTAAATAATGATAGTGCTGGTGCAGGCACAAATACTCTAACTAATGCTAATGGCTTATATTTTGCCATTAGAAAAAATAGTGCAGTCTATGGCGTTGTCGGCATAGATATGTCAGATAAAAGTATCGGTAGTCAATTGTCAGTAAATGATAAATCTCTGCTTATAGCCATGCTAAACGAGATCGCTCTGGCAATTGATTCATTGGAAAATAAGTCTTGATATATAAACCTTAATAAAATTTAATATTATAACTTCATAATTTTTCTATTGAATACTTTGCTATATTATGGGGGTATTTTTATGTCCGAACTAATGAACAAATAATAAAGTATTAAGATCATTTCATAATCAATATATAAATGGGCAAATCAAAACTACCAGCTGAGCTGGTAGTTTTGATTATAATATAAATAGAGGTATGCAATGGTTATTTTAAAGAAGATTTCATTTTCAAATGAGGAAGTTGTTTATGAGTATTACCCGGAAGGGAAAACTGAATTTCTGGGTGTAATCGTCGCAGATTTAAAAGAAAGAAAAGTTTTCCTTAAAGAAAGCTCGGAAAAGGATTTCTATATAGAAATAATTGGATCAAAACTTAATGATACGAGGTATAGTATTAATAAGATGCGAGTTGAAAATGGCGAAGAGCCGTATACTGAAGAATTGTACATTTGTAATCCTGATAAAGATTATGGTGGTTATGTATATGCAGAAAAAGCTCTATCTAAACTTTAAGAATTTCTTGAAACTAATAATTACAAAGATTAACGTGTAGTTGCTTGGTATTAGCAAAAATTATGTTACTAAATTTTTATAGATTTTTAAAATTTTAATTCAAAAGAATATAAAGAAAAATCTATAGATATGAGTGGAGATTCAGCCATTCAAATATTTTATCACAAGTATATTTGTGATAAAATACTAGACAAGAATACTTTATCTTAATAAAGAGAAAGAAATTGAGGAAATTATGATTTAAAAAATTATTGACGACAATGAAAATATATTGTGGCGAGGAAGACCCAATGTCTTTCTTTATATTGTAGGCAACCACAAGCATTTATTTGATTGCATTAATCTGGGGGATCTTTGACTTCTTTTTTATTTCTACTTTTCTTAGAGAATTTAATTTTATACAAGGATTTTTTATAATTTTTTTATAATTCATCTTTTTCCTGTCTGGTTTGCAATTTTAATGCCGATTTACAGAGTTTTAAATTATGGGACTATAGAATATGCAATTACAGATAAGAGAGTTTACATCAGTCAGGGCATTTTTGGAAGAGATGTAAATAATTATGAGCACAGAGAGCTTACAAACTTGAAAGTAGATGTAAACTTTATGGAAAACATCAAAGGACTTGGCACAATTATCTTAGTTTATAATGGCGAAGGGGGGAATTCATCTTACAGCTTTAAGGCTGACGCAAATAAATTTATTTCCATTGAAGATCCCTACGATGTCTACAAACTTCTTAAAAAAGTATCTCTCGATGTTGCAACAGATCAAGCCTATCCTAACGCCTATAGACCAAAAGAGAATGAAGGCTGCAACACAAAATATAAAGTATATACCTGTTCTTTTTCCAAAGCCGGCTACCTTATCTAAAACGTCAAAACCATCTGCATTGTTCATAGCTGCTCCACTAATAATCCAATCAAGTGCAAAAATTAAAGTGAAGACGAATAATAAAAGTGCGCTGAAAAATAGCACTTTATCGTACATTAATAATGACTTTCTAGGTCTTCTTCCTTCCATAATAAGTCCTCCTTAAAATATTTTTCTACATCTTAATGTATAAAATATTTAGATAAATATTGCAATTGTATTTAGATTTTTTATGATAATGAACGAAATTACTATGAAAATATAAAAAATGCAGTTACAAGATGTAACTGCACTAAAATTAAATTTGATCTAGTTGGTTCTCAATATACTGATTCCTATACAAATTATAGTAAAGTCCCTTTTTAGCAATCAATTCCCTATGCG
>NZ_CAMPYN010000051.1 GCF_946998255.1 uncultured Helcococcus sp.
CCTCAAATATTTTTAAATCTAGGTTAATTATTCCTGCTTTTTCCCATTCTTCAATCAATTGTTTTTTATTTTCAACTAAGCCAATAGCTATGCCACAGTCCCCTCCACCGGCACCTGAAGCTTTAGAAGCATATCCTACAAGAACAGCTGTATTAATCAATATTTTTAATTTATCAATTTCATACTTAAATCCTGTAGCCTTTGCATAGTCATTTAATAAGTCTCTATTTGCTTTTATTTCTGCTTTCAATAGGTCTAAATTTCCTTCTTCTAACGCTAAAGAAACATTTTCTACTATAGCATCTGATTCTATTAAGAAATTCTCCATATAATTTTTATCTAACTTATCTCTTGATTTATCGACCAATTTTTCTGTTGAAGCCTCTTCTCTTGACCATCCAACTTCTACATCCAAAGTATTGTTCATATTAATTTTTTCTATATCTAAATATTCCCATTCTCTATCTATAATATATAATATATCAGTTTTTTTATATTTTTCTAAAATATCAAATCTAGAAAATGATTGATATTTTATCAATCCTGTATAAACTGATGCTGCTAAATCTCCACATGATGATTTAGGATTAAGTAAAATAGTAGCCAAGGCTGATAGCTTAAATAAATCTAATTTAGAATAGTGATAAGAAAAATATTGTAAAATGGCTTTGATAGTTGCAACTACTACAGCTCCAGAAGATCCTAAACCATATTTCTTATGCTTTTCTGAATCAAGGTCTGAAAATATTTCTAACCTATAGTATTCTAAATCAAATTTTTTAGCTTGTAAAAACTCTTCAGCTATTTCCATAGCCTTTAAAACATATTTATAGTATTGGTCTTCATCCTCCAAAATTATCTTCTTATTTTTTCGGTAATATTGTATAGGTTTTTTACCAGCTACATGGATTTGACCAATTTCTGAATAGGAAATTCTTATTTTAATAAATTTATCTATAGCCATGACTACTGCCTTATGGCCTGGTTCAACAACAGCATATTCCCCTGCTAAATAAAGCTTACCCGGAACTTTTACTTCTAACATTCTAAGACCTCTACACTAGCATCTTCACTTGCAATATCGCTATAAATCAAGTCAGATTCTTTATAGTCTTTTAATAATTCTTCCATAACCTTATCTGCATCAGATTTTTGTATTAAAATCTTTACATTTGGCCCAGCATCCATAGTAAAGTATGCTGGTATTCCCTTAGTTCTTAATTCTCTAACCTTATTTATAGCCTTTATAGAATCTTCTTCAAAATAGATAATAGGCGGATTACTTGATATGATTGTTGCATGCATTTGCATGGCATTATGCTCGGTAATTTCACCAACTTTATTAAAGTCTTTATTTTTTATAGCTTCTTTTATAGCTTCTAAATCTTCTTTTGAATGGTTAATATAACTTTCATATAAAGGTGAAGTAGCCATAGTTGTTTTCATAGCTTGTCTGGATGATATTGACTTTTTATTTTTATTAACTAAAACTATTATCATAGCCATGTCTAAGCCAGGATTATCTATTTTTTTAGCAAAGGAACTTTCGTAATCCTGTCCCTTCTCCCATTCTACTATGCCGCCATAAATGGACCTGCTGGCAGATCCTGACCCTCTTCTCGCCATTATAGAAAGATCTTTTTTACTTAAATCAGTTTCAAATAAAGCATCTAAAGCTGTTGCCAAGGCTGCATAAGCTGAAGCTGAAGATGCTAGTCCTGCTGCTGTTGGTACGTGATTATAAGACTCAACTAAAACTCTTTTGTTATTCTTAGCTAAATCTCTAAATAAATCAATATATTTAGAAATTTTTTCCAATTCGTCTTTAGCTTGTTCTTGGTCATTTAAATAAAATTTATCTTTATCAGAATCTATAAAAGATACCTTAGTCTCTGTATACAATGCTTCAAGACTAAGAGACAAGGATGAAGTGTTAGGAATAATTAACTCTTCATTTTCCTTACCCCAGTATTTAATCAACGCAATATTCGCATTTGCTTTTGCCTTATATTTTTTCATTATTCTTCCTTTAATTTTTTAAGATCAGATATCCATACTTCTTTGCCTAAAGCTTTTAACTTTTCTTTTATTTTTTCTGCTGTTTTTATATCAGGGCTTAAGGCTATCATACAACCACCTCTACCCCCACCAGTAAGTTTGGCTCCTAGGGCTCCTGCATCTTTAGACAATCTTATCATCTCTTCTATAATAGGATCTGAAACACTTAATTCTCTTAAGTATACTTGCGCCTTATCCATAATCTCACCAAGTGATTTTAAATTATTTTCCTTGATAGCTTGCTTAGCTGAAAAAGTTAATTCACCAAGGCTTTCAACATAAGATTTATATTTATCATCACTGTCATACAAGGCTCTTACATCTGCTACAGCTTCTTTAGTAGATCCTTTTATGCCACTATCACTGATTACTAAGTATCCATCCAAATCTATTGGAAAATCTATAGTTTCTTTATTTTTTATATACCAAATAGCCCTATCCCTGGCTATTGTTTCTATATCAATGCCTGATGGGTTTCCATGTACATATTTTTCAGATATATTTGCTAAGTCTATAATCTTATCTATATCATAATCTATTTTGAAATATTCATACAAGCCTTTGGCTATAGCCACAGCAATAGAAGCAGAAGAGCCCATTCCCCTTTGAAGTGGAATATCTGATTTAATCATTATTTTAACTTTATCAGATATTTTATACTTGTCTGTAAAAGTCTTTATTAGCTTTTTAAAGCCAAGTAATCTTCCATCTAAGTCTTTTATTTTACCATTATAAAAATCAGAAGATAAGTAGTTTTCATCAGAATCTTCTATTCTTAATTCTAATTCCCTATCCATAAAGGGTATAGCTATTGCTGGCTGGCCATAAACTACTGAATGTTCGCCTATTAATATTATTTTACCATGTGTTTTTATTTTCATAAGTCACCATTATTTATATTTTTAATTTAAATCTCTAATACTCTTATCTGTTATACAATTTTATCAGATTATTTGTTGTAAAACAATAAATTGTTATCGTTTATTAATAACTTGCATATAAATTTAGGTTTACCTAATTTTTTATTTGCATTAATGAAAAAGTAATGCTAATATATTAATAAATTAGGTGCACCTAAAAATTTTCGGAGGTAAATATGAAAAAAAGAATTAGTAGACTAGCAAGCTTTTTATTAGCTTTAGTCTTATTAGTAGGATGTCAATCAAATAAAAAGCCTACAGATAGGGTAAAATGGTGAGGTGAAAGTTATGAACTGTAAGGTAAATGTCAATAATTTAAATGTTTCTTACTACGGAAATGAAGTAGTGAAAAATGTTTCATTTTCATTTGAAACAGGTAAGTTAATCGGAATTGTTGGACCAAACGGAGCTGGAAAGTCTACAATGTTAAAAGCTGTCTTGGGGTTAATTCCAAAAGACAGTGGTAATGTTGAAATATGTGGGAAGTCGATTGAACATGTTCGAAAAAAAATTGCTTATGTTCCACAAAGAAGTAATATTGATTGGGATTTTCCGATTATTGTAAGAGACACTGTGTTGTTAGGGACATATCCGCATCTAGGACTTTTCAAGCGTCCGGGGAAAAAAGAAAAAGAGTGGGCAGCTCAATGTTTAGAAAAAGTTGGCATGCAAAATTTTAATGCGAGACAAATCGCAGAACTCTCAGGCGGACAACAACAACGTGTATTCCTTGGGCGTGCTTTAGCACAGAAGGCAGATTATTTTTTCTTAGACGAACCATTTGTCGGAATTGATGTAGCTAGTGAAGAAGTTATTATTAAGATTCTGAAGCAACTACGTGATCAAGGAAAAACAATATTTGTTGTGCACCATGATTTATCTAAAGTGGAAACTTATTTTGATGACTTAATTTTAATTAATAAGGAATTATATGGTGCTGGACCAGTAAATAAAGTATTCCGACCAGAAAATATGGAAAAATGCTTTAAGATGAGGATTGGATTATCTGCAAGTTTGGGGGGAGGAGTATAGTGGAGTTTTTTCATGATTTAATGGTCTATAATTTTTTACAAAAGGCATTTGTTACCTCCATCATGGTCGGTATTATCTGTGGTGTAATTGGGAGTTTCATCGTATTACGTGGTATGGCTTTAATGGGAGATGCTATTTCACATGCCGTCTTACCCGGTGTGGCTATATCCTATATGTTAGGAATTAATTTCTTCTATGGTGCTGTCGTGACGGGTGTATTAACTGCTTTAGGAATTGGATTCATTAGTCAAAACAGCCGTATAAAAAATGATTCCTCGATCGGACTCGTATTTTCTGCCATGTTTGCACTGGGAATCATTCTAATCACAGCTGCTCAAAGTGCGACTGACTTAACACAAATTCTTTTCGGGAATGTTTTATCCGTACGTACCTCTGATATGATGATCACTCTTATAGTAGGTGCAGTTGTACTACTAGCCGTTTTTCTTTTTTATAAAGAATTACTTATTTCTAGTTTTGATGAAACGATGGCTGCAGCATATGGCTTAAAAGTACGTATGATTCATTACGGGATTATGGTACTACTTACACTTGTAACTGTTGCTTCTCTACAAACAGTAGGAGTAATTCTTGTTGTCGCAATGTTAATTACACCTGCGGTAACAGCTTACTTATTAACGAATCGTTTATCAACAATGATATGTTTAGCCGCCTTTTTTGGCGCAGTTTCATCCGTGATTGGACTTTATATTAGTTTTTTATACAATCTACCATCCGGTCCAATTATTGTATTAGTCGCTACCGCTATTTTTTCGCTTATATTTCTTCTTTCACCAAAACAAGGAGTTATTTGGCGAATGATAAAAAAGCATAGACGAAAAATAGCTGTTGAAAAATAAGACATCAATTATGTAAGAGATGTCCATAGAAGTAAAATAAATAGAAGTAAAATAAAAGGAGCGTAAGAAAATTATGAAAATTATGAAAAATCTTTTAAAGGTAATCATTGTAGCTAGTTTCACTTTAGTGTTATTAGTAGCATGTGGTGGAAAAGATACGGAAGGAGAAGGTAAAACGTCTTCTAAAGAAGCCAATAAGCAAGAAAAATTACAAGTTGTTTCTTCATTTACAATTATCACAGATATGGTCCGAGAAATCGGTGGGGATAAAGTGGATGTCCATAACTTAGTACCTACAGGGACAGATCCTCATGAATATGAACCACTTCCTGAAGATATTAAGAAAGCAACAGATGCTGATATTTTATTTTATAATGGTTTGAATTTAGAAGGTGGAGAAAAAGGGTGGTTCTTTAAAATGATAGATTCTGTAGAACAAGATAAAGATAAAGTATATAGTCTTACAGAGAGAATCGAACCTATGTATTTACGTGATGAAGCAACGAGAGAAGAAGAAATAAATCCACATGCCTTCATTGACCCTGTTGTAGGTATTCACATGGCGGAAGATATGCGTGATGCATTGATAGAAGTTGACCCAGATAACAAAGAATATTATGAGAAACGTGCAAGTGACTATTTAGACAGACTAAACGAAATTGAAAAGGAATATGAGGAAAGACTTGGAAAACTCCCAGAAGAAAACAAAATATTAGTAACGAGTGAGTGCGCATTCCAATACATGCTTGACCGTTATGGTATGGGAGAAGCATGTATTTGGAAAATTGATACAGAAGAAAATGGTTCACCAGAACAGCTCACATCATTAATTGAGTTTATTAATAAGAACAATGTACCTATCTTATTTTTAGAATCAAATGTAGATTCACGACCAATGGAAGCTGTATCTAAAGAATCTGGAGTAGATATTTACAAAAAGCCCATTTACTCAGACGAAATTGGAAAACCAGGTGAAGAGGTAGATACGTATATTAAATATCTAAAATATAATATTGACGTAATATTTGACGGGCTCAAAAAATAATATTAAATAATTTTAAGTATTAGATTTTAAAGAATGGTTATGATATTCATTATTGCACTGATGCAACATAAAATACAGATCTATCATGTAGATTGTCCATTTTAATTATTATTTTAAATGATAATGGAAATACTTTGAAAAGCAGAATAAGATCTGAAATAAATGATGAAGATGTTAACTTCCCCCTTTAGTTGATATTTTTCATTTAGAGTATTTTATATAATTTATATGGCACTTTACAATGTATAACAGATTTGAAACGATCCAATTGTTAAAAAAATTGAAACTTTGCTACATGTTTTTTAAATATGTAGTAAAGTTTTTTCTTTATAAAATAACATATGAGTGTGTACAAAAAGAATCGAGAAATTCAAGGCATCGTGTAGTTTTCCCGCAATGGAATACATGAGGAACGGAATGCATAATGACCTGACGTGACATTTTTACAGGACTTTTTGAATCTCCCTCTATTATCTTATTTAATGATTACTAGATTGTTTCCACTCCATTAAATATTCGGCTTGATCAGTAAGGTGATCTGTTCCTTCATTTTTTATTACAAATCCATTTCTCGAATAAAATTGAACGGCAGAGATATTTTCTTTGTAAACTTTTAACTGAATTATATTTCTTCGCTCCTTTATAAAAGTTAGTAGCTTTTTTCCTGCTCCATTTCCTTGATATTCTATATCAATAAAAAGTGCCGCTAAATAATTGTCTAACATTGAAATGAAACCTATAATTTTCAAATCTCTAGTTACTACATATGTTTCTGACATGGGAATATAATTTTCTTTCATCTCCTTGATTTGAGATTTCCAATATTCTTCCCTAATAAAATAATGTGCTTTTACTGAAGTTTTATACCAAATATCTACTAAGACATCAATTACAGTGTGTTGATACTTTCTGATTATCATTACATCACTCATTTTATTTCCTTCCTTTTCTTATAAAAATATCTTTTTTATCAAAAATACCATACTGTGTACTATAAATTATATCAGAGAAAGTTTAAATAATATGTATAAGACGGTCGATAGTCAATTAAATCTAATTATCATTTATTTTATTACAATTAGAAATTAAATGATGCAAAAATGTTCGCGAATAAATTTTATATTCATTGAAAATTTCTCTTTTTGCTGTTATCATTTAATTGATAACGATTATCATTCGCGGGAGGTGTGGTAATGATTGCAATCAAAGATATACAGGTTGGATATGACGATCAAATCGTTATTAACGAATTGAGTGTCCAAATAAAAAAAGAAAAAATAACAACTATTATAGGCCTTTAAACTACTACCTATGTCAAGGACACCTAAGTGAATTTTCACATGGCCCATAATAAGTTCTTTGGATATTGTCCTGTTTGAT
>NZ_CAMPYN010000052.1 GCF_946998255.1 uncultured Helcococcus sp.
ATTATACAAGAGACTTACTTATATATACATCATTAAATACATTGCTAGCCCTATTTAATACTTATGTAAGAATAGAAAACTATGAGGCACTAAAAGAAAATAGGAAAGTTAAAACATTTGGTTTTATAAAACAAGCATCTAAGCACGGAAGTAAAATGTTTTTACTAAGTTTGTTGATACAAATAAAAATAACCTTATGGACTATGTTATTTATCATACCAGGCTTGGTGAAAAGATTGGAATACCAAAGAGCTGTATATAACATGGTGGACTACCCTCATATGCAAATAGGAGAAGCCTTTGCAAGTGCTAGACAGGAGATGCGTGGTAGAAAATGGGACCTATTTTTAACAGAATTGCTAATATTAATACCTCTTATGCTTGCGGCTATGATGCTATTCTACTCATTTATACAGATTACTTTTGATGGCGGAATGAGGATTGACTATTCAATAGATGTATTTAAAGTAATTGTTGGAATATTTGCTATATTTGGAATCATGTATTCTAATATGCTTTCCTTATCACTAGAGCCAGTATTCAACTTAGAGATAAATAAAATAGCTGAAAGAGATATGCCTGATAATTATAGTATTTAATAAAAGAAATGGAGCTTGAAAATTTTCAAGCTCCATTTTTATTGGTTTTATATATTCTTATACACCTTCATATGCTTGGTATAAGATTTCTTTTAATTCTTCAATCATTGGTTCTTTAGGGTTTGCTGTTGTACATTGGTCTTCGTAAGCTAATACTGCTAGCTTATCAACCTTAGATTCAAACTCTTCCTTGCTTACACCTTGGCCCTTGATTGAAAGGTCAAGATTTAAGTCTTTAGATAAGTCTATAATCTTTTGTACAAATGCTTCTACTAATTCTTCAGTAGTTTCACCTTCACAACCTATAGCCTTAGCTAGTTTAGCGTAGTCTTCATCAGCTCTGAAGTATTCATACTTAGACCAAACTTGTGTCTTACCGTTGTTTTTAGCATTGTATCTAATTACATGTGGCATCAAGATAGCATTAGCATAACCGTGAGCTATGTGGAATTCTGCACCAATCTTATGAGCAAGTGAGTGGTTTATTCCTAAGAATGCATTAGCAAATGCCATACCTGCGATTGTTGATGCGTTGTGCATGATTTCTTTAGGTTCGTGTTTATTTGTATGGTAAGAATCAGATAATGATTTAAATACTAATTCTACAGCTTGCATACTTAAGCCTCTTGTGTAGTCGGATGCCATTGAAGATACAAATGATTCAATAGCGTGTGTTAGTACGTCCAAACCTGTGTAAGCAATCATTGGTTTTGGTAGGGTATAAGTAAATTGTGGGTCTACGATTGCTACTGATGGTGTCAATGCGTAGTCAGCGATTGGATACTTCATACCTGTTTCAGAGTCTGTAATTACTGCAAATGGTGTAACTTCTGAACCTGTACCTGATGTTGTTGGTATACATACTAATTGTGACTTTTGCCCTAGATCAGGTAGCTTGTAAGCTCTCTTTCTGATATCTAAGAATTTTTGTTTTGCTCCCCAGAAGCTTACTTCAGGTGCTTCATACATTAACCACATCATCTTAGCAGCATCAAGTGGTGAACCACCACCAACAGCTATGATTGTATCTGGTTCAAAGTCTTTTATCTTAGATAGTCCTTTTTCTACTGTATTTGTTGTTGGATCTGGTTCAATATCTGAGAATATTTCATAAACAACTTGGTTTGCTCTCTTTCTTAAAACGTCAACAACTTTTGCTACTAGGCCGTGTTCCACCATACCTTGGTCAGTAACTATAAATACCTTTTCTACATCAGGCATTTTTTCTAGATATCTTACTGAGTTCTTTTCGAAGTATAATTTTGATGGTAGTTTTTGCCATTGCATATTGTTTCTCCTCTTAGCTATAGTCTTTACGTTTATTAAGTGTTTTACTGATACGTTTTCACTTATTGAGTTTTTACCGTATGATCCACAACCCAATGTAAGTGAAGGAGTCATTTCATTATATAGGTCTCCTATGCCACCTATTGAAGAAGGAGAGTTTACTAAGATTCTAGAAGCTTGCATTTTTACTGCGAAGTCTTCGATTAAATCGTTGTTGCTTCCGTGTGTATGGATTGATGCTGAGTGTCCCATACCACCAAATTCAAGCATTTGTTTTGATTTTTCAAAACCGTCTTCTGTTGATTCGGCCTTGATAAATGCTAAAACAGGAGATAGTTTTTCTCTTGTAAGTGGGTATTTTTCTCCAACACCCTTACATTCTGCTATTAGTAATTTTGTACCTTCAGGAACATTTATTCCTGCGTGTTCTGCTATCCATTCAGCACTTTGTCCAACTATATCTGGGTTAACTGATTGTTTTTCCTTGTTGATTACAAAGTCTTCTAATTTTTTAATATCTTTGCTTGGTACAAAGTAAGCTCTATTTCTTTCAAATTCTTCTTTAACTTGGTCGTAAATTTCTTTGTCACAAATTACTGCTTGTTCTGAAGCACAAATCATACCATTATCAAAAGTTTTTGAAACCACTAAGTCGTTTACAGATCTTCTGATGTCACATGATTTTTCAAAATATGCTGGTACGTTTCCTGGTCCAACACCTAAGGCAGGTTTACCTGTTGAATAAGCTGCGTGAACCATTCCTGCTCCACCTGTTGCTAGAGTAATAGCAACGCCATCGTTGTTTATAAGAGCTGATGTCTTATCTAAACCTGGATTTTCAATCCATTGGATACAATCTTTTGGAGCGCCTGCTGCAACTGCTGCATCATAAACTGTTTTAGCTGCTAGGGCAGAACAATTTTGTGCACTTGGGTGGAAAGCAAATATAATTGGGTTTCTAGCCATGATTGAAATAATCGCCTTAAACATTGTTGTTGAAGTTGGGTTTGTAACTGGTGTGATACCTGCAACTACTCCAAGAGGGGATGCAACCTTTATGATACCTGTTTGCATATCCCTATCTATAACATCACATGTTTTTTCATATTTAATTGAGTGCCAGATTGTTTCTGTTGAATATAAGTTTTTAATAGCTTTATCTTCAGCAACACCTCTTTTTGTTTCTTTAACTGTTTCTAAAGCTAGGTGCATGTGTTGGTCTATACCAGCCATTACCATAGCGTGTACTATTTTATTTACTTTTTCTTGGTCAAATGTTTCTAAAGTTTTTAAAGCAACTTTAGCCTTGTCAACTAATTTTTGTATTTCTTGTTCAGCTGTTATCTTTGTTTCTTTCTTTTCGGTCATAATTTTTTCCTCCATTATGATATTTATCTGTTAAATAATTAACACTACATGAATATAGTAACCTATGAAAAAATAAATGTAAATAGACAAATGATGTGTTAATGTTTTCACAAAATAAGATATTAATTATTTGTAACATAATCTGTGTTATAATCAAATAAAAGCAGTAAGGAGTATTAGATGAATGAGATTTTAACTACGGTTTACCATGATTCGAGTAAACACTTTATTTCAAATCCCTTTCCTAAAATTGGAGATACTATAGAAGTACTTATAAGGATAAAAAAGAATGACCTTATAAAAAAAGTGTTTATAAGATATAGGGACCAGGGTGTAGAAAAAATTGAAGAAATGTCTGTTAAATATGAAAAAAACGGCTTGATTTATTATAAGTATGATATGGAAGTTTATGATAAATTAATTACTTATAATTTCGTATTGGCGGGTGAAGATAAATTTTATTACTATTCCCAATATAAGATAAGTGACTATCAACCCGATAGGTCTAGGGACTTTAAGATACTAGTCGACTATAGGGCGCCTAGCTGGATGAAGGACCAGGTCTTTTATCAAATACTTCCAGATAGATTTTACAATGGTCGTCCAGACTTAACATATAAGGAAGATTCTTTCACTTATAGAGGACATAAGCCTATACAAATGGCTTGGGAAGACCAACCTTTAGAATTCGAAGATAGTCATTGTTTAGACTTTTACGGTGGTGACCTTTGGGGGGTAATAGATAAGCTGGATTACCTTGAAGAGCTCGGAGTCACAGGTTTGTATTTAAATCCGATATTTAAATCACCTACTATGCACAAGTATGATAGTTTAGATTATTTTAAGATAGATGATAGTCTTGGTGGAGAAGAGGCTTTGATAGCCTTGTCTGAAAACCTGCATAAAAGAGGGATGAAGCTGGTTTTAGATATTTCGATCAACCATACATCATCAGATTCAAAATGGTTTAATATGGATGGGACTTTCTATCCTAAATCTCTTGGTGCCTATAACAATCCTGAATCAGAAGAAAGAGACTTTTATTTTATAGATGACGAAGGAAATTATGAATCTTGGTATGGGGTAAAGACCATGCCTAGCTTAAACTATAGTAGTCAAAAATTGAGAGACTTAGTTTATAGGAATGAAGATTCTGTCTTAAAAAAATATTTGAAAGAACCCTTTAATATAGACGGGTGGAGATTTGATGTTGCCGATGTAATGGCTAGAAATAGACAAAAAGACCTATACTATGAAGTATGGGAGGAAATCAACCATGAACTTAAGTCGGTAAAGGAAGACGTTTTAATCATGGCTGAAGAATGGGCTGATACCCCAGATATGTACAATCAAGACAGGTGGGATTCTACCATGAACTATTTTGGAGTAGGCTCACCATTAAGAGAATTTACTGGGCAAAAGGACCTGCTCCTAAGAAGAAATCCATACTTTTCAGACTTTGCCTACAAGTTTACAGGACACCAATTAGCAGAAAGAATAATCCAATTTCTAGATAAACATCCAACAGAAATAGGTTATCAAATGTTTAATTTGATAAATAGCCATGATGTCGAAAGATTATATAACCACGAAGATTTAGATTATGATGTTTATAGGGGAACGATAATAAGTTTATTTGGTCTACCAGGAGCAGTCAACATATATTATGGTGATGAAAAATACCTAGATGGAAGAATTGAGACCATGGAAGGTGCTAGGTATCCAATGGATTGGACTCCGGAAAATGATTTAATAGGGAGAAAAAAAGATTCTTACCAGCTATATAAAACTTTGGCTAATTTGAAGAAAAATAATGAGGCCCTTAAATCGGGAGGATTTAAGCTGCTTCATGTAGATGATGAAGTCTTTACTTTCGCTAGATTTACCCAGGATGACCTATTTATATTCGCCTGGACTAAATCTGAAAATAAAGAAAATTTTGAAGTAGACTTAGGACAGTTTGGATTAACTAGCTCATTTGACCAAATAATAGGAGATTCTTCTTTAAGTATAGAAAAAGAAAAATTAACTATTGAATTAAATCCTAAGGAATCAATAGTAGTCCAAGTAAGATAGGAGTTTATATGGATAATTATATTTTATTAAATTTTAACTTATCTAAAGAAGAGAATAAGAAATTTGAAAATAAGATTTATGATTTTGATAATATAGGATTTTTAGTAGATGACCCTGAAGAGAAGATTGAAATTTTAAGCTCTTTACCAGAGTGGGAAACTAGTGATCTAGTAATTGATAAAGATGCTAGGATCAACTATGAAGTATACTTTGAAGATTCTGACAAGGGATTAGAAGATAGGGAAAAACTTAAAGAGTATTTATCTAAAGAATTCCCTTCAATAGAATTTATAGAAAAAAAAATAGATAATTCTAACTGGGAAGATGAGTGGAAAAAGACCTACAAGTCTTTCAATATTGGAGATAAAATCCTAATCAAACCTTCCTGGGAAGAGGATATAGATACAAATAGAATCGTAATTGAAATAGAACCCAAAATGGCCTTTGGGTCAGGTACACATGAAACAACCTCAATGTGTATGGAGTATGTTGAAGATAAGGACCTATCTGGATTGGATATTTTAGACATAGGTTGCGGGTCAGGTATACTTTCAATCCTTGCTAAAAAACTAGGAGCTAAAAATGTCTTAGCCTGTGATATAGACCCTATAGCTGTTTCTTCAACAATAGATAATGCAAAGATAAACAAGGTTGATTTACAAGCCAAAGAGTCAAATCTTTTCGACAATATAGAAGGAGAGTACGACTTAATATTCGCCAATATCTTAGCGGAAATATTAGTTGAAATGATTGGGCAATCTAAGGACTATATTAAAAAATCTGGAATCCTAGTCTTATCTGGAGTAATCAATGAAAAGGCGGGTATGGTCAAAGAAGCCTTGTCAGAAAATGACTATGAGATTTTAGACCAAAGAGAAAAGGGAGAATGGACCCTACTAGTAGCAAGGAGCAAGGATGTATAGGTTTTTTGAAGACCAATCAAGTGTTATAAATGATCAGATTATACTTTCTAAGGATAATATCCACCACATAAAAGTACTTAGGATTGAAGATGATGAAAAGTTTGAAGTGGTGGTTGATGGAGTGGTCTACCTTGTAAAACTATTGGAAAGTGATAAAAATAATAGTACTTGTGTCATCTTGTCCCAAAAAAAGGATGAAAATGAGTCCAATATCAAAATAAACCTATATCAAGGTCTGGCTAAAAGTGATAAGTTGGAATGGATTATACAAAAATGCACAGAGCTTGGTGTAAGTACAATAATTCCCTTTACTTCATCCAGAACTATAGTTAAATGGGATAGAAAGAAAGAAAAGAAAAAACTTGCTAGATACCATGATATAGCTGAATCAGCTGCTAAACAATCAAAAAGATCAATCATACCTACCGTTAAAGCATCCTTGACTTTTAATGAAATGGCAAGGGATTTAGAAGGTAAGTTTGTGATTGTAGCTTATGAAAACAGGGGCTATAGTTTAAAAGAAGTATTAACAAAAAATGTCCTAAGTGAAGTGAATATAGTTATAGGACCAGAAGGTGGTTTTTCAGAAGAAGAGATTGAAAAACTTGAATCGATTTCTGCCCACGTTGTGAACTTAGGAAATAGGATATTGAGGACTGAAACTGCTGCTATGGCCCTTACTGCAATGATTCAGTATGAATCTGGAGACATTAATTAAGTTTGCAATATTAATGCAAATCATATATAATAAATCAAGTAATCCACAAAAGTGGGGAGGTGAAGAGATTGACAGAAGTTAGAGTTCATGAAAATGAATCTATTGATAGTGCATTAAAAAGATTTAAGAGACAATGTGCACGTACAGGAGTTTTATCAGAATACAAGAGAAAAGAATTCTACGAAAAACCATCTGTAGTTAGAAAAAGAAAAATAGATCAAGCAAAAAGAAAGAAAAGAAGAGGTTAATTAACCTTTAGATAAAGATTGATTATTACTATTACGAAATGACACTTAT
>NZ_CAMPYN010000053.1 GCF_946998255.1 uncultured Helcococcus sp.
CTAGCTTATTTTGAAATTATTATACTCAAAAGTTTTGACTATTCATTTGTTTAGGTTCTTATTAAATCGTCTCAAAGAGATCTCTCTCTTAGCGACTTATATATATTATCACCTATAAAAAACTTTGTCAAGCTTTTTTTTGAACTTTTTTAATTATTCTTTCTAAAGCTTATAAACAAGGTCTTTTTTGATGACAGTATCTATATTAGCAAGTTAAAACTCATTTGTCAAACTTTTTTGCTAAATTCTTTATTTTGTTCATTTTATAAGCAACAGAGGACTTTTTTAATGGTGGATTCATCGTTTCCCCTAACTCTTTTATAGATAATTCCGGATTTTCTTTCCTTATATAAGCTAATTCTTTTAAATCTTCTGGTAGGGCTTTTTCTTTTTCAAGTCTCTCTATGTATTGAATCTGTTTCATGGCAGTTTGTATAGTCTTATTTAAATTTGCCATGTCAAAATTCATTTTTCTATTAATATTATTCCTTAAATCTTTTTCTACCTTTACATTTTCTAAAGATAGCAAAGCCTTATTGGCCTTTATAATATTTAAGAAGTCTGATATATACTCTGAGTTTTTAAAATAAATTATTTTTTTATCTTTTCTTTCCTTATATAAGGGAATAATATTTTCTTCTTCTAATACCATACTTAGTAATTTCACATCTTCTTCTTTAGAAAATACTAGCTCTAATAGGTAACTCTTTTTGGGATCTACCATAGATCCTGAGCCTAGATACGCCCCTCTTAAGAAAGCAGAACTTCCATTATAGCTGCTTTTTATCCTAGAAAACAAGGTAGACAAACTACTTTGATAGTTTCCAAAATAATCGAATCCACTATCATTTATTATCCTATTAGCTATATCTTCATCTTCTATAGTCAAATTATAAAGACCTTCTTTCATAATATTATCATTTTTCACTATAGATATATTAGTTTCATAGTCATAAATATATTTTATTAAATTGTTAATCCTTTTAACTACATATTCACTTTCCGTACTAAAGTTAATATTAATAAAAGCATTTCTTATAGAAATGCTTGCATTTGTCTTTAATATTGAAGATAGTTCTAATAAAGCTTCTATTTTATTAGAAATTTTTAGTTGGGAAAGCTCCTTGTTAATATCATTTGAAAATGTCATCTTTTTCCCTTAATTTTTTATATTGTTTTATAGCATTTTTTACCATATTTTTTTCAGAATCATGTTTTAAATTAATTAATGCTTGGTCAAAATCTATAAATTCCGCTACAGCAAAACCTTCTTCATTTTGAGGCTTTAAATCGCCTGCCTTATATGACATAAGGTAATAATCTACTCGTTTGGATACTTTTTGATTATTTTGGTTGTAGTAGTAATAACGAGCATAACCAATTTTCCTTACTGGCTCCGCCTTTACTCCTGACTCTTCCTCAACTTCTCTTTTCGCTGTAATAGAAGTAGTTTCACCTTTTTCAATTTTTCCTTTTGGTAGAACCCAGTCACCATAGTACTTTCTCAATAATAGTACTTTTTCGTCTTTTATGACCACTCCACCAGCACTATGCTCTTTCATCATCACCCTCCTAATGCCATTTATCTGAATCTCTATGAAATACGGATGAATTATATTTTTCTTTTAATGTATTGTGTAGTTTTTCAGCTATGGCTACAGACCTATGTTGGCCACCCGTACAGCCTATACCAATTAATAGGTTGTTTTTACTTTGTTCAGTAAAGCTAGGTGCTATATAGTCTATAAGGTCAGCTATTTTTTCAACAAAAGTTTCAGCCTTAGAATATGACATAACATATTTTTCAACTTCTTCATCCTTGCCTGTTTTATGTTTTAACTCTTTTATATAGAAAGGATTGTCTATAAATCGAACATCAAATATGTAATCTGCTTCTTTTAATATGCCATATTTAAATCCGAAACTAACAAATTTAAGATTAGCTTCGTTTTTAACTTGTAAGATTTCTAAAAGTCTAGCATTCAACTGATTTAAACTATTGGAAGAAGTGTCTATATAATAATCCGATAGTTCTCTAATTTTTAATAGGTCTTCTCTTTCTTTTTTTATAGCATTTTCAAGAACCATGTCCTTATAAGGGTGGGGTCTTCTTTTTTCTTGGTATCTTCTTATTAACTCATCATCATTGGCGTCAATAAAAACAACTTTAAGATTGTGACCTTGCTTTCTAAGATCAGTAATAACTTTTTCTATACCAGACAATAAACTTCCTGCTCTTATATCTATTACAAAAGCAAGCTTCTCAACCTCTTTGTTTTTTTCTTTTAACAGGTCGATATATGAATATATTAGCTCTGGAGGCAAATTATCAATACTAGTATAATCATTGTCTTGTGCAATATTTACAGCTGATGTTTTACCAGCACCACTCATGCCAGTGATAATTATAATCTCCATGCTAACCCCTTTCTATTCTTCGCCTATTAGCTTTACTTCCCTTTCAAGTTTTACTGAATACTTGTCCATTATTATTTTTTGTACTTCTTTTATTAACTCTAACATATTTTCACAGGTTGAGTTTTCAATATTGATTAAAAATCCTGTATGCTTTTCAGAAACTTGCGCTTGATTTATGGTGAATCCTCTTAAACCAGCCTCATCTATCAACTTAGATGCAAAGTATCCCTCTGGTCTCTTGAAGGTAGAACCTGCAGAATACCTTTCTAAAGGCTGTCTTGATGATCTTTTATAATCAAAATCTTCGAAAGCTTCATATATTTTTTCTTTCTCAGCTTCTTTTAACTCAAAACTAGCTTCTAATACTATAAGTCCTTTTTCACCAGCTAAAGAATGTCTATATGAAAAGTCCATTTCTTCATTTGTATAGACTTTTATATTTCCATCTTTATCCATGGTTTTTACATTTTTAATTATATCTTTCATTTCAGTCCCATAGGCACCGGCATTCATAATAACGCCCCCACCTACTGATCCTGGTATTCCACTGACAGCTTCCATGCCTGTCAAAGAATTTTCAAAAGATGCTATGGCAGCATCTCTTAAGGCGGCCCCAGCTTGGGCTTTCACAAGATTTCCTTCCACTTTTATTTCAGAATAATTTTCTCTTAAAACAACAACTACACCTCTAATACCCTTGTCTCTAATAAGAAGGTTAGATCCTCTTCCTATGAATGTAAGAGGGATATCCTCTCCTTTTAAGAATTTAACAAGACCAGTCAATTGGTCTTCAGATTCCGGCATAATTAGGATGTCCGCAGGACCACCTATATGCATAGTTGTATATTTTTTTAATTCTTCATTTAATAAAAATTTACCAAAATCGCCAGATAAAATTTTATTTTTTATTTTTTCTCTCATCTCTCACCTATAAATCAAAATATTCTTCTAAAGTCATATCATTTTCATACATGTCTGTAGCTATATCTACACCAACATATCTGTAGACCCTATCATTAGGATAAAAACCTGTTACATTTTCTTCTCCTCTAGGATATCTAAGAATGAACCCAAATTTGTGAGCATTAGCTTGAAGCCATCTGCCTTCATTGCTTTCTTTAAAGGATTTATTATCCTTTACAGAGAATTCAACAGACTTACCTGTTCTAAGGGTATGATTTTTATAGTCAGGATAGTCAAATTCTGCATCTTTATCAAGTTCCTGTTTTGCAAAATCTTTTTCAAGTAAGTTCCTAGAAACTCCTATGTTATATCCTTCTCTTTTCATAGCTTCAATCATGACTAATAAAGCATTTTCCACCTCAGGATCAAAAGCTTCATTAAAATCTTCTGGTATGGAGTAATTTTTACCATCCATCAACAAGCCTCTTTTAACGACTAATTCATTATCCTTACTTGCTATTAACTTGTCATATTGAATATAGGCTATTTGGCCATTTTTTGATATTTTAGCCCAGGTGTTTTTTTGCCCATAAAACTCTACATAATCTCCCTTTTTAAGCCTATAACTAATCTCTGGATTGGTCTTTACAACTTTATAGGCCGGGCTATCTTCAGCTAGCTTTTTGTAAGATATCACCTTGTCTGTATACTCTTCATTTAACTCATTTATACTTTCAACTATTGATGTATTTTCGCCAGTATCAGCACTAGCATTATTTTTATTAAAAAAAGAAAAATAAGCTAAAGTAAGACCCATGGAAACCGCTAAAGCTCCTGCAACCAATCTAATTTTAGCTTTTCTTTTTCTTTTCTCTTGATTCAAAATTCTTTTTATTTGATTTTTTCTAATTTCATTCATCTCTAGGCCTCACATATTTATTCCTATACAATTATACTATATATAGTAACTTAAATAAAGTGCTAACCACTAGAAATCTATATTAATTTCTTCTATTTTATCAAACTTATAATTTTTTAATATTTTTCTGGATTTTTTGTTAAATTCTCCACAATAATCAGCAGAAACAGCTAGTTTATAGGAATCTCCACGCCTTAACATATTTCTTTCCTCTAAGAAGTTTTTCGCCTTTTGAGCTAAACTTTGAGCAGGGTCGTAGATCTTAACTTCTTTATTCAAAGATTTTCTTATAAAGTCATACCACAAGGGATAGTGGGTACACCCTAATATAGCAGCGTCAAGTTTATTGTCCCTGTATCTTTTCAAGTCTTGGTCAACAAGGTTTTGAATTTCTTCATCATTTAACTTTCCTGATTCTATAGCAGGAACAAAACTTGGACAAGCTTGCTTAATTAAATTAATACCAGGATTTTTAACTTTTATTTTTTCATCATAAGTTTTAGATTCTGTAGTTTTTTTAGTAGCTAACAACAAAAGATTTTCAACTTTTTCATCAACTAAATCAACTGCCGCATCTATAACATTGATAATAGGTATATCTTCCACTTGATTTTTTTTAATCAAGTCCATGGTTGACGCAGTATTGCAGGCAACTACTATCAACTTGACTTTCTTTTCCACAAAATATCTCAGCACCCTTTTAATTATGTATTCAAGTTCTATCTCACTCTTGTCTCCGTATGGGCTGTATTTTAAATCAGCAAGGTATATGAAATTTTCCTCAGGTAATATTTTAACTAATTCGTTTAATACTGTAAGGCCTCCTAGGCCAGAATCGAATACCCCGATTGGTGAATCATTCATTTTTTACTCCATATTTAAAAATAAAAAAGCATCGTAAGATGCTTACTTTTAACTTACAACTTTCATTTTTACAGTTGATGTTAATATATCCGAATAGGTATATGATAAAGTTAAGCTTTCATCGTATTCATTACTCACTCTAACAGTGAATATATTTGGAAAAGCATTTTCTATATATCCTACTCTAGTAACTATTTTCTTCCTTCCCTTATCAGCACTCAATTGTACTTTTTTGCCGATATTTTCTTCTACTTCACTTCTGATTGCCGCCAATGCATCTGATCTTTTCATATACATCACCACACTTTCATGTTTAATAACGTTTTAATTATAACATTTCATGATGTGAAAGTCAAATAAATTAATAATTATAGCTAATATAAAGTCTCTTGTCAACTTATTTTTTATTTGTTTTTCTTCTTCTTTATAGTATAATCATTTTAATATGATTTCATATATATTAAGGGAGGTGTATTATGACAGATCAATTTAATGATATAGAGATTACTGGAGATATGATTTTAGCAGATGTTATCACATTAAAACCTAGAACGTTGGGAACCTTGATGTCTTTTGGTTTTGCCTGTATAGGTTGTCCTGCTAGCCAGTTAGAAACTGTTGAAGAAGCCGCTTACGTACATGGCATCGAACCTGAAGTATTAATAGAAGCTCTAAATGAATAAGAAAAAAGACCGAAAAATCAATTTTTTCGGTCTTTTAAATTAATAGTCTTATCTTATAATCCTAATAATTCTGTTATTCTATTTTGGTCAAAGCCAACTATTTCTTCATCACCAATTACTAACACAGGAACACCTCTGTAGCCTTTTGATAATAATTCTTCTCTATAGTCTAAACTTTCTGTTACGTTTTTTTCTTCAAACTCAACATTGTTTTCTGTTAAGAAATCCTTTGCAGCTACGCAATAAGGACATGTGTTTGATGTATATACTGTTACTTTTTTCATTTGTATCTCCTTTTTCTTATTTATTTATGCTTATTTTATCTAGCTTATTATTTATTACCCTGTATAATATATTTTAATCAACTTTATGTTTTTTTTCAACCAATTCGGCTATATTTAAGTAGTCTATGTAGGATAAATCTTCCGCTCTTAAATTTGTAGATAGGTTTAAAGACTCCAATATAGCTTTCATCTCTTCCTTACTTATAGCTAGAGATGTATCAGTGGTAAGTGAATTCAATATATTTTTTCTACGTTTAGTAAAAGCTCCCCTCATCAATTTGAAGAAAACTTTTTCATCAACTTGTGGTAATTCTTTTTTCATGTCTAGTTTTATAACCACGCTATCAACCTTAGGCTGTGGCATAAAAACACTCTTAGGAGCTCTTGTCACTAAGCTAGCATCTGCATAGTATTGAGTAAAGACTGTTAAAGATCCATAGGTTTTATTCCCAGGATTTGCCAATATCCTATCCCCAACTTCTTTTTGAACCATTACAGTCAAGGATTCAACATTTAAGTCACTTTTCAAAAATAATTCAATTATAGGGGTTGTAATATAGTATGGTAGGTTTGCAACAACTTTAAAAGGCTGGTTATCAAACTGTTCTTCTACAAGCTTCTTTAAGTCCGCCTTTAGGATATCTGCATTTACCAAGACAAAATTATCAAAACCAGATAAGGTCTGCATCAAAACCTGGTTTAATCTTTCATCAATTTCTACTGACACGACTTTCTTAGCCTTCATAAGGAGTTCTTCTGTCAAGGTACCAAAGCCTGGCCCTATTTCTAGAACATAGTCGTCTTTTGTGATTTCAGCACCTTCTGATATGGACCTAACAACATTCCCATCGATCAGAAAGTTCTGTCCTAAGCCTTTTGAAAAAGAAAAGTCAAAAGCTTTTAATAATTGTTTAATTACTTTAGGTGAGTATAATCTTTCTCTTGACATTTATCCTCCTATTTCCTCTAAGGCCTT
>NZ_CAMPYN010000054.1 GCF_946998255.1 uncultured Helcococcus sp.
TAAGAAAAAAGGTGATGTGCAGACTAAATTTAACTAATCTGCAACACCACCTTTTAAATATAAATTAATTGTTCTCTTCGGAATTAACAGGTTTAGATTGAGCACTTTCCTCTTCAACTTTATCTACTACTTCTTTAGCAGTTTCTTTTGCTGTTTCTTTAGGAGTTTCCTTCACCGTTTCTTTTTCAGTTTCCTTAGGAATTTCCTTTTCAGTCTCTTTAGGAGTTTCTACAGGTCTTTCTTCTACTAAAGAGTTTATAGCAGAATTTATTGCTTGTTCCAGCACTTCAATATCATAATTGCTCAAACTTGAATTTAATTTACTTTCAGCATTATTTACAGCACTTCTTAACTTATTTAAGCTAGATATGGTATATTTTGAAGATCTTAAATAGGCTTTGGCACTATTAATTGTACGCTCTAAAGATCTGGTATCTGCTTTTAATTCATAAGAACTTGTTAATTTAACCAAGGTCTCAGTAATATTATCAACCTCTGCCTGTTTATAATTATATGATTTATAAACTTTTTTAGCTTGTTTCAATAAGCTATTCAAATTATCAATGTAAGATTGTGATAAGCCATTTGTATTTAATCTGGCTTCAGCGTTTTTTATAGCAGCTTGTAGCTTATCTTTATTTACTTGACTTTGGCTTGTATCTTTCTCGTAAACAAAAGTGACATAGGTTGTATCTGTATTAAATTCACCTTTAGCATTTCTAGCATCATATTTTAATTTATAACCTGGGAATGTTAATCTTTCAAATGAATATGGTGAACCTACATTTCCTTCTTTTTCTACTGTTGGTGCTAGCTCTTTTCTACTTCCATCTTCAATATATCTTGCAATAGCTTTAGATACTTTATCAGAACCAGTTATGTCACCATAATTTTTACCTATTCTTGTAAAGAAGTTTTGTAAGGCTGCATCTGAATATAGGTAACGTCTATGGCTAAGGTCTATATTTTGCCAACCATTACCTATATTTACTTGCAACCATGAATGGGTTCTGTCTTTTTGTATCCTTGTTCTATTTGGTATACCCGCCCTAGTATATAAGGCTTGAGCGGTATGGGTCATACCAAAACAATTACCCGTCCTAGCACTCAAAGTATTTAATGCATCTGTAGCATATCCATTAGTCACAGATCCTGTCCTATATCTAATTGAACTCATAAAAGCGTATATCGCTGATGATTTTTGAGAATTTGACATACTATCATTGATAATATTACTTAAGATCCTGTCTGTAGCATTATTCAGTGCAACATTTCCTGTATCGCCTAAAGGAGTATATACATTTACACTATTAGTTTTCTTATCACCAAGTTTTTGAACCTTCTTCTCTTTAACTTCGGAAGATACTGTCACTGTGATAGTCTTCTTGTTTTCATTGCCTACCTTATCTTTAGCAATATAGGTTACTGGATATTTTCCCTCTTTCTTAAGATTTACTTTAGAATCATCAATGGTTAATTTAGGATTTTTATCAACATTATCATCTATAGCAACATTAAGCTTACTTTTTAGATCTTGATTTAGTCCAATTGTTATATCCATAGCCCCTATTATACTTGGAGCCTCATCATCTTTTTTCACTTCATAAGGAACTTCTACTTCTGTAGTATTTCCAGCCTCATCAGTTAATACAATTATAGTTGTAAACTTTCCTACTTTGTTAACTTCAGGCACTTTACCGTCTTTGAATGATGTTTTTACTTTACTTTTATCCTTATAGTCTGCTATCAAAGCTTCTGCAGTTACTTCGTAGCCAATATATAAAACTGGAGAATCTTTCAATATAGCTTCTGGAGCAATAGTATCAACAATTTCAAGGATAAGGATAGCATCTTCACCATCAACTTTAATCTTAACTTCATGTTCACCAAGACCCATAGCTTGTAATTCTTCAATGCTTGTTATTATTTCTATTTCTATATCTGAGTCTTGTTCATACAAAATATCTGAAGCATTTAATTCATGTTGGCTACCTAATTCTTTAGTCACCTTAGACTTAATGTCTAATAAAGTTAATTTAGTTTTGTTTGTAACAGAATTCCCACCTAAGTCTGTAGAAATAATTTCAACATCTTGTTCGTTTTTTCCCATATCTATCGGATTTACAAATTCATGTTTTAATTTTGTGTTATCTTTTTCTTCCTCTATAAATAGTTCTGGTTTAACATCTACATCCCTACCTATAGAAACTTCTTTCAATTTTACTTCTGGACTAGTAGTATCTACTAAAACAAGTTTAGTTTTTTCTACAGTTTCTTTGTCATTATTAGAAATAACTTTTATTTCTAAGTCCAACTCTCCTGGAACATCTAATTCCAGCTTATCTAGGTCACTTACAAAAGTTACTTCTTTAACTTCTACTCCTTCTTTTAAGAACAATTCCGCTTTAACTTCTTCTCCTATTTCAAGTTCAAGCTTGTTTTTCAAATATCCGCTTTTCAAAACTAAACCTAAAATAAGGGCGGTGATTAAAGCTAAAGCCCCCAATGTAGATACTACTATTTTTTTATTTTTTAAGAAATCCATTTTAATCCCCTTCCATTTTTATTATATTTGATTCTAAATATTTACCATCTATCTTATAAATAATTTTTGCTTGGTCTAACTTTAATTTTTCACCTGTATATAAGGAAAATCCATATGTAATATCGATTTTATCCAGGTCTTTTCTTTCATAAACCGGGAAGGTTGGGTAAATATCACCATTACTATTAATTAAAAACACTTCTTCCATAGTTTTTGCTAAAGATTGGTTTTCAACTTTTATATTCAAATGATGAAGCTTATGCTTTTCTTCATTTGAATATCTTACTAAAAGATCTTCACCCTTTCTGGTTTCGCCATCAAAACTTATATCTGTAGGCTTCATCTCCATGATAGGTGTTGTTTTTAGCCAATGATACATGTTTCTTTCAGCTATTTCTATCAAGAGATTTTGAGGCTTTGCCTTTATGACTTCCTCTATATAATAAGGGATAACTCTTGAATAAGTCACCTTTGAAAAATCATTTGATAACATTGGTATCAAGGCTCTGGCAAAGGAATCCCTGATCATATACAGACTTGGATTTTCAGATTTTGAAATAGTTTCTATTTGTAAATCATCAAAAGATCCTAAGGGCCTAGTAAAGATATAATTTGTATGTAAATCAAAATCCATATTATAATCTAACTTTTCACTAGCTGGGTACAAAATGGTAGTCAAGTCCCCTTGGAAGTCTTTATTTATCTTATAATCTTTATCTAGTAAAGTTTCAGCCTTTAATCCTAGCTCTTCTAAAATAAGAGAATGAGTAAAAGCTGCTCCTAAATTGTTGTAGTGAGAATCTTCCTTGTGATAAATAAAGTCATCTTGCGATTTTTTTTCAGCCAATAAATTTTCCTTCAAGTTAATATTATTAAAAGGAAAATCTATCTTGTAAAAATTATCTAAATTATCATTGTCGGTTATTTTTTTTATATTATCCGGCATATATTCTGGATAAATAGTATTTTTATTTGGAACAACCATCACATGTAAGTCTATGCCATTTTCTTTTAATCTTTTATTTATAAGATTGAAATAACTTTCAATTTTACCAAGCTCTGCTTGGCTAAAGTAAATTGAATTTTGATAATCTTTTGTAGTTTCAGCTAAATATAGAAATCCATCTTGGCCATAAACAACCTTGTCATTCCCACTTAAATTGAATAGTGATTGATTTACAAGATTATAAGCTGTTATAAAATGATTTCTAAAAGGAAATTGCTCTTGCCAGTATCCTTCAAAATTTTTAGTAAAGTCTAAATTATATTCTGGGAATTCTTGCAATTGCCTATTTTCAACATTTTTATTTTTAACATTAAATACCAGCCCTAGCATAGGAAGGGTCATAGTTATAAAAACTATAGCTAAAAATATCGTTTTATTTTTCTTTTTCATAAGCCCTCCTAAAATCTAAAGTAAATAAATGGATTGTAAGTAGCAGCTGATAAGTTTAATAAACATAAAATCCAAACAATAATTAAGAAAATAAATTTAAGATTTATATTAATCCTGTCTAATAATCTTTTCACCAAAGGTGTAGATCCTATAATAGCTAAAATTAATATAAAGATAAATTTTACATTTATTAAAGTATCCATTAATCCACTAACTTCTGGGCTCATTGTTGAAAAGTTAGTCAAGCCACCTATGAAATCTAAAGCTTGTGACATTGTATCTGCTCTGAAAAATATAAAGGAAATTAGGACTATTGTGATTGTATAGATATGTCTAATAAATCTCGGCCATTTTTTAAGCTTTAAAACTAGTTCTTCTAAAAGTAAGAATAAACCATTAAACAAACCCCATACAACAAAATTCCAACTAGCCCCATGCCACAAACCAGTTAAAAAGAATACAATGATTTTATTCAATACTGTCCTAAATTTACCTTTTCTATTCCCGCCGAGTGGTATATATACATATTCTTTAAACCAGGTAGATAGCGATATATGCCACCTTCTCCAAAATTCTTGAATGGACTGGGATATGTATGGGTGATTAAAGTTTTCTAAGAAATTAAACCCAAATATTTTTCCCAAACCTATAGCCATATCTGAGTAGCCTGAAAAGTCAAAATATATCTGTAGCATGTAGGAAATAGCCCCTATCAATACCACAAAAGCATTTATTTGATAGGCTTCTAGAGCATAGATACTATCAGCAACAAAGGCCATAGTATTGGAAATAAGCATTTTTTTACCTAGACCTATAATAAATCTTTCCATACCCAGGGTCATTTTATTTAAGTTTACAGTCCTATTATCAATCTCTCTTTCTATGTCCCTATATTTTACAATAGGTCCTGCTATCAGCTGAGGAAAGAATGATATGTAAAGCAAAAGTTTAGGGTATGAATTTTGCACTTCGACCTTGTTCCTATACACATCTATAACATATGACATAGTTTGAAAAGTATAAAAAGAAATCCCAATCGGAAGTGCTATATCAACTAAATCTATATTTGTATTTAATAAATTATTTATAGTGTCAATAACAAAATTGCTATATTTAAATACTCCTAAAAGCCCCAAATTAAAAATTATATTTAATGTTAAATACGCTTTCTTTGCAGGTTTTTTCTCATCATTCTTCTTAATCAAGATAGCAAAAAAGTAATTTACTAAAGAAGAAATTAATAAAAGAATAATATAAACTGGTTCCCCCCATGCATAAAATACTAAGGAAGCAAGAAGCAACCAGATATTACTCAATTTAATTGGCAACAATAGATTTATTAAAATAATTATTGGTAAAAAAATAAATACAAATACTGGTGATGAAAATAACATCAGTAAAGTCCTAAGCTTCGATTATGTATGAAATAGAAACTACTTTATCGTCATTAATTACAACTATAAAGTTTGTTTTTCCGTCATTATAAGTATATGAACCAATGTTTTCAGTAAAGTCTTCTCCATATAATTTGATCATATCTTCTTTACTTGAACCAATTTTTAAACCTTCTGGAGTAGAAGTGTCTTCTAGTAAAAATATACCAGATATATATTCTTCACCATTTTTATCGTATGAATAGATTTCTAGACCATCATATTTATATACAGTATCTTCCCCTTCAAAGGCACATGAAGGTGCTGATAAAGTTTCATTGTACTTTCCTAAAGCATCTAAAGCAATTTGTGTCTTATCACCTGTAGTAAATTTTACACCATTAGCCTCAAAAGTATATGCATTTGTAGAATCATTTTCTTTATTTTCTGTCATTTCTTGACCTGTTTCAATCTTGGTTTCTTTTACGGTTTCCTTGTCACTTGAACATGCTGTTAAAGTCAACAATAAAGCCATTGTTAATATTAATTTTTTCATATATCCTCCCTTAAACAAAATCACATAAATTATACCATTAAAATGGAAAATATGCTATTTTACGCATAAAAAATTATTTTTTTGAACTGGGTTAAATCCTGGTTAAATAAGGGGGATGAGGGTTTTGGGCTTTTTGCAGATTCCTGCATAACTTTTTGTTTGGTGGAGTCATGAGGGTTTTGGGCTTTTTGTGGATTCCTTCATGAAATTTTGTTCGTGGTCATCATGATGGTTTTGCACTTTTTGCTGTTTCCAACATGATATTTTGGCTTAGATGGTCATGAGGGTTTTGGGCTTTTTGCGGATTCCTGCATGATTTTTTGGTCGGAGACGTCATGATGGTTTTTAGCTTTTCGCTGTTTCCGACATGATATTTTTGCTTGAACTACTACCTATGTCCTTGACATAGGTAGTAGTTTATAGTAGTTCAACCTTTATTTTCATGTCTATTTTAGATTTTCTTCAACCTGATATGACAGCCATACTCTATTTAGTCAAAATATATAAAATAATATAACTTGTAATTTTTAAGATATTGAATTCTTTGTTTAAATTGATTTGATTCGGGTACGTACTTAATAAGGATGATTATATGTAAATTAATTAACGGAGTTGTTATATGGAAAAGTCAATATTTTGAAATAAAAAATTTATTCCTATATATTTTATAGTAGAAATCTAATGTTTTTTATTGCTTAAACTATACGTTAAAACATCTAATAATATAGGTTACTTCCCTGCATTAGTTTGTATTTTAATTGGTTTCTCATCAAACATTTACAATCTATCAAATAAACAATAGTAACTAATCTAAATAAAAGAGTAGCTAGAATATATTTTTTAGTAACTTTTTTTATTTTTTTTGGTAGGTTTATATTTACATAATGTTTAATTTGCTATTATAACCAATACTATACAGAAAAAGTAGAAGATAAGGAATATAACAAACTTAAAAATTTATATATTAAAAAATTTGGTGGTTGGGAAAGAATAGATTTAGAAAATGCAGAATACAATGGAAAAGAATGGTATTAAAAAAGAATTTGACGTACTGTATGTGTTGATATATACTTATTATATAAGAAGGAGATTCACTGCCTATCTAAAGTGTGAGACTTTAAAGAAGGAGATTCGCTGCCTATCTGAAGTGCGAGACTTTAAAGAAG
>NZ_CAMPYN010000055.1 GCF_946998255.1 uncultured Helcococcus sp.
GAACCCGGGATACCACCGTGAAAGGGTGGTGTCTTAACCGCTTGACCACAGGGCCACAACCTGCGACTTTATAAGTATATAATACTAAAAATATTTTGTCAAATATTTTTTTGTATTTATTTTTATAAAATCTTTTAAGCTCTAGTAGCTTTTATCAAGTACTCATATATAATACATAATATATTATGCTTTGTCAAATATTTTTTTGTTCTACTTAAATCGGCTTATTATCTTACTTATATAATGGTATCTTTCTTTTTCTTCTGTCTTTATTTCTATTTTTTCTTCCGTTAAAACTTTTATTAATTCTTTTTTATCAAGTTTTTCATTTATTTTATTTATTAAGTTGAAAATATTATTTAACTTCGGATCTTCTTTATAGTTAGTTTCTACCACTATATTCTTAATTAAATTTTCAAAACTATCTGTACTTTCTTCTTTTTCTAGAATGCTATAATATAGTTTATTGTTATTTATATAGATTTCTTTAATATTTAAGTTTATATCTGTGTCGTATATCATATAATTATTGAAATTCAAGAAATCCTTAAGTATATTATCTATGAGAAATTTTACTCCTACATAGTCTAATCCCCTACTGATATATGTCGATAAAACTTCTGCACCATCTATTTTTTCAGCTAATTGATCTAATTTGTTATTTTTAATTATCTTATCTATAAATATATTTCTATTCATTAATAAACCTCTTTAATCGTATCATATAATACTTATCTTCTTTCTTTATGAAACTAATTCCTTCCTCATTAAATGGATAGATTTCACCTTCTACTTCTTTTATTACTTTCAGGTTTTTATTTATTATCTTATATCCACCATTTTCCTTTATAACTCCTATATCATTTGAAAATGAATATGCTTGGCTGAATCCTTTATCACCTACACTTTTATAATCTTGATCTATATAGGTCCACTTGTTTTTATTTTTTACAGCTATATATTGACCATATGAAAAATCTATATCATCATATTCTTCTGAATACTTTTCTTTAGTAATATCATATATCTTATATTTATTGGACTTAACAATAACTTTATTATCATAAATTGCATTATTTCTATCATCAACTTTAATGCCTTGTCCTTCAATACTATTTATAGAGCTAAAATTTGTGTCGATTAGTTTAACGCCATTATCAACAACAACAGCTTTATTTTCTATAAAGTTTGATGCCTTCTTATATGCTTTTGACTTATTGATAGAAGACCTATCAATATAGATTTGTCCACTAGCAGTCTTTTTTACTATATAAGGATGCTGGAAACTAAAGTATTCTACCCCATCAAAATGTGCTCTTATATCATTTTTCTCATCAATTACCAAGGTGTTTCCTTGATTTATTACTGTTAAATAAGGAGAATTCCATCCTAAAATATCTTCATTTTTACTAGAGTGTTTAATTTTTCCTTTATTTGTTATTAGATACCAAAAATCATCTTTTTTACCTATATATTCCTTACAATCATTTAATGTGTATCTTATTTGATCAAAAGATTCCCCATATACCACATAATCAGATAGATACTTATCCATATATTTGCTTTTAAGTTCTTCATCTAATTTAAGAAAAAACTTGTTGTATTCCTTATACATTTCCTTATTGTCTAAAATTTTTAATATATTTTCTTGTATCTTATGTTTTTTCTCTCTAGGGATTTTATATAAATCAAAATCTTCAATACTCATATTAATAGCTGTATTAAATTCTTCCAAAGCTAAATAACTCTCAGCTATCATTAAGACATCTTCCTTTAATAAATCTTCTTTGTTCAATTTTCCAAACTCTTTTATAGCATCTTTATAAAGTTTTTTATCATAAAAAGCTTGAGCGTAGTTTCTTTGTTTAACTATATAATTAGACTTGTTTCTATAAGTTAAAACTACAACTGCGGATATTATTAAAAGGATGCTTAGAATTGCAAGATTTAAAATTTTTCTCATAACTACCTCAAATTAATAAATATGATAATAAAATAAATGGACCTAGGGGGAACTTATATGATTTTTCTTTTTTCATTACCAAAAAATATATTCCTGTTAAAAATATTATTATTGATAATATTAATAGTAACTGTATTAAAAAGACTCCTCCCTTAACTATAAAAATAGCAGATAGAAGCTTTACATCCCCCATTCCAAGACCTAGGTCCATCATTGATAAAACAAATAGAAAAGATAAAAATATTAGGGGTATGAAATCGAGTTTTAGAGGGCTTTGATTAATATCTAATATTTTAATTGATATTAATAATAAAACTAAAAAGTTAGGTATAATATATTCTTTGATATCAATTATCGATATTATAAGTAAAATACTTAATATAAAATAATCTTTAGTTGGATATAAAACATAGAATAAAGATGATATTACTAATTGAAAGTAAAATATTTTTTTAGACATATAAAAATTTTCATCTAAGTATTTTTTAAATATTATTGTTAGAAACATCCAAAGCCCTTTCCATGTAAATAAATTCTATATTTCCGATTTGTCTTATTTCATTCATATAAGATGCTAAGTCTGTTCTAGCTAGTGCCTCTTCCGGTAATACTATAAGGAGCTTAGAATTTTTCCCTTTATATTCTCCCTTATATTTAGAAATATTTTCTAACATTTTATTATGATATATAGATAGCTGTTTTATAAAATCTTCCTTTAATAAATATTTTCCAGAAGTCTCTTGGGAATAAGTAGACTTAAATATGTTTAAGGAATAAACTTCAACCAAACTATCACTTTCTTCATCATAGAAATCCAAACCATTACCAGTTTCAATAGGATTATTTGATTTATCTCGTAATAATTTAGCAAAATATCTACCTCTTTCAAAGTTAGTTTTTTGCCATATACTATCATTTATTGTATTCTTAATGTAAAGATTCTCTACGGGACTTGCTAATAAGTAATTTTGCTCCACTTTGTTTTCAAAAGAAAACATAGAAAATTTATCTAATTTATAGCTATAAATTAAAGATATTTCTATGTTATTTCCATCTTCAAAAATTTTAAGCTTGCTTATTTCAAAGTCTTTTTCTTTAACTAAGTTAGATTTGTACAAATTATGATTTATCTTATCCAACTTAGCCAAAAACATTCTTTTTACAAAATCTTTAGTGATATTTTTTTTAATTAAGTTATAAGAATCCTCTTTTGCCTGGTTAGATAACTTATTGAATACATTAGGTAAATTTATTTGGCCATCACTTAATTCTTCACTTATTAGGTCTTTGTAAATACTTGAATCAAAAGATTTAGTAGCTAGATCTTTTGAATGATTTGCTGAATCTACAATTTGCATAAGTAAATTTAATTCTTGACCCGTTTCATAAAGACTTTTTCTTGTATAAGATTCAAACATGATGCTATAAGCAACACTATTTACAATAAAATAGGAAATAACAAAAACTATAAAGACTAAGCTAGCTTCAATACTTATTGCCCCACTGTTTCGTGACTTCGTCATATAATTCTCCTACATCATCTTCCTTGCTAGTTACTAATAAAATAAGTACTTTTCCTCTCTTATTTCTTAGCTTAATTTTCGAGGATTTAAAATCACCAATATTACTTGATAAGTTATATTCATCATTTGACATTTTTTCTAAGCTATATTTTCCATCCAAAGGGAAATCTTTAACATTATAAAAATTTAGACCATTAATAAGCTCTTCTTGCAAGTCTTCATTTTCGTCTATTTCTCTTACAAAGATTATATTCTTATAATCCGTAAAGTAAATTCCATAGCTTCCATTTTTTTCTGCATAATGTTTAGGTACTTGTAAATCCATAATTTCCTGAGAAAAATCTGTATAAGCATATTGGCTCATATCTTTATAATCTTCTTTTTTGTCACTAATATCATTTGCACAGCCGCTTAATATAAAAGCTAAAAGCAAAATCAATATTTTCATTAGTAAGCCCCCCTTTTCTTCTCTTCAATTTGACCTATGTTTATATATTCTTTTAAAAAATTAGTATTTATTTTAATGGTCGAATTTAATTCAAAACTAACTATAATATTCGAGATACTAAAATTAGGACTAGCTTTCGAAATTTCGTGATCCATAACTAGTAAAGCTCTTTTAAGTATAGAATCTTGGTCGGAACTAGATAATCTAAATAATGTTAAAGCAAATAAGTAGTCTTTATAATTAAAAGTTAAGCCACTTTTATTTGCTGATGAATTATTGTAATCTCCACCCAAGTCACCTATATACTGACTAATCGCCTTATCTAAAGACTCTTTCATTTTAATCTTATTATCGGATAAGGCCCCATTAATATTAGTTTTTAATCTTTCATTAACAGACCTAGTCTTTGATTTAACCTTATTCTCTATATCCTTTACTAGAGAATTAAAATAAGCAAGTATGGTATTTTCTTCAATACTTTGAAATTCGTTTAATACTTTGTTTTTTATATAAACAAAGACATCTTTTTTTATATTAAGAATTAGGTCGGATTCTCCACTTATATTTTTTTCTATATTATCTAAAACATTAATTAGCTCTTGCTTAATATCAGTAGTTTCCATACCTAAAGTATTTACCAACAAATTTTGTATAGGATTTAGAAATTCAGCTACGATTTGTTGGCTTATACCATCAATAGTTTGTTTAGTAAATTCATTTACCCTATCTTCTATAGAATCTAAAGAATCTGTTGAATAATCCTCTATCGTTTCATAAATATTGTCCAGGGCTGAAGAAGTTATTTTTGATAAATTATTGGCTATAATATTATCTAAGTTACTTAAAGACACCTGCCAAGAAGCTTTGTTCTTAAAGGCGACTAGATTTTCTGCCTTGTTTAAGGTTGATATATCTATAAAACTTTCACCAACACTCATTCCTGCTAATAATAATGATCTCAATATGGGCACTCCAAAGCCAGTCCATCCACCTATTGCCGTCGCGACCATAGTCGCTTCTCTAGTCAGGTCGGCATTGGTGTATGCATACAAAGAATTTAACAAAAATCTAATAGAAAAAATTGAAGCTTGTATTATGTTTTCATTTTTAGATAAGGAATTATGTCCAAATAAAATATATTCTAACTGACTATTAAAGTCATTTACGCTTAACTTGTCGGAAAATTTATCTACTAAATACATAGAAATTAAGATATTATCTTTTGAAGTATTGACCTTTTCTGGAATTATAGTATCTGTTTTCTTTAGAATATTTTTGTAAGAATCATAATTTTCTATATTATCTAAGTTGCTATCAATATCGATTGTGAAATTATCTAAAAGATTTTTTTGATTTTCATTTATATAATTCTCAGCATACTTTTTTGAATCATTTTTTATTTCTTTAGACTTTTTAGCTAAGTTTTTTATCTTTTTCCTGTTCTCTTTAGCTTCCTTTTTCTTTTCTTTATCTCCTTCAGTTTTTTCTCCTTGATTAATAAGTTTTTTATATATCTTATAATTTCCTAATAAGGGAAGTTTTTTTAGGTCTCTATTTGATGTGTTTATTTGATGGTAACTGTTAATCAGATCATCTTCTTTCAAATATTCATTATTAGTTTCTATAAATGAAATTACATCACTAATATTGTTCTCATTTTCTTCTAGTTTTCCTAATAATTTATCAATATTTTCTTTATTAAAATCTAAATTAGCGCTATTAAGTTCTGCTTTAATATTATTTTGAATTTCCTTATTTTTAACTTTTGATAGTTCCTTATTTAGATCTTCTAATCGTAAATTAGACTTATAAATAGCTTCATCAAGTTTTTTAAGGTCTTTAATAATTGATGCATACACCTTATTCATATCACTTAGTTCTCTTAACTCTTTGTTTTTATCATCCTTAAATCTTAAAATTATATTTGATATTTCTTCATTTTTTTCTTCGTCTTCACCAGCTACACTATCAATTTCTTCCATTAATTTTGTGTAATCCTTGGCTTGATTTTCTATTATTTTATTGATTTCCTCGACTCTTTCCTTGTATGATATGAAATTTTCAGCTATTTTCTCAATATCTAGATTTATTTTAGAATACTCTTTTTCATAATCATATTTTTTATCTAATAACTTGCTATAGCTTTTAGATTCTGACATCATGTTGACTAAATTGTATATTCCGTTGCCAAAATCATAGCTTGCTTTTAGACTCATATAATCAATTATTTGCTTTTTGAAATTATCTGTATTTATTAGTAGGTCTTTATCATGTATATCTAAATTCAAATATTCTAAATGAGACTTATAAAAAGTACTATAATTATCTTCAATATTAGATTTAGCAATAAAATTAGCATACTCCTCTAGGTAAGATTGATCTTTATCTATACCTAAAATGTTGTATTTTTCATAAAGATCCTTGTTATAATTTGATAAGATCGAATCCACTACTATATCATTAGATATTCTAAGATGGTTTTTAGCAGCACTAATTTTGCTGGTATCTATAGTAAGCAAGGCAAAAGTATAGACAGGCAATATAATTAAGGCTAAAAATATAGATACAAAACCCTGTATATTTTTTTTCATTTTAATTACCTACCTACCATCTTTTCTATAAGAGGATTTTTAGAAGTAAATATATCGCTTAACTTTATTCCCCCTATTTCTTTGTCATTAAATTCCTTATATATAAAATTTACAAAATCTATTTTTCTTTTTGAATCAATAAGGTATAGCTTTGAAAAATTATACTTGTTAGCTTCCGAGTCCTGACTGACACTAATAGTATTTTTAAACATATTTTCCTTACTTTCTAGATCTATTGGTTTTTGTGAAAGACGACTTAATTTTGTATTTAGATCTATTTCAGCATTAGTCAGTAATTTTTGGTCTATCTTTTTCCATATTTCAAAATCTTCTGAAACCTGGTCCATTATTATGCTTGTTTTATAGTATATATTTTCACTTGCGATTGATTTGTTTACAGTTTTAAGAGAAATTATAAATAATAAACTAAGTAAAAGAAATAAGAAAGGCATTA
>NZ_CAMPYN010000056.1 GCF_946998255.1 uncultured Helcococcus sp.
ATCTTAAATTCATCTTCAGCTAAAAAGTTATTTACTAGTTCATTAATAGTATTTTCAAGTACTTTTATATCATAAGTGATTTCATTATTTTCAGACTTATAAGCTGATAGGTCTTCTTGAAGTTTGTAAAACTTAGTCTTCCCATCCTCCTCTTGTTGTCTGAAAAATCCTATAGTTGATTTAATATTTTTATAGATGATAAGTCTTCTTAAAAATTCTTCTTCAGAAATGATACTATCATCATCTAGCTCTTCTTCAACTTCAACCTTATCCTTGATTAAGGACCTAGTTTTGATATAAAGAAGTTGACTGGCTATCAAGATAAAATCAGCTGTTTCTTCTACAGGTATATCTATATCTTTAATTGATTGAATATAATCATTGGTAATTTCAGATAAATTCACTTCATAAATGTCATATTTTGAACTTTTAATCAAATCTAATAAAAGATCAAAAGGACCATAAAATTCACCTGTAGATACATTTATCATACTTTCTCCTAAACTAAAATATTAGTAAAAAACTTATAAACAAATAAAATCATTGGACTAAATATTTTATCTATTAAGCCACTAGCAATTAATATAACTAATATGAAAAATGAATATTTCTCATACTTGTAAATAAAGTATTGGAATTTATCTGGTAAGAATGATGCCAATATCTTTGATCCATCTAAAGGTGGTATAGGTATCAGGTTAAATACTGCAAAAACTATACCATAAAAGCTTATGTGGTCTAATAAGACAAAAACTATTTCATTTAATTCTACATTAACCATTATAAACATGCAGATAAAGGCTGTAAGTAAGTTCATAACAATACCTGCTATGGCAACTGTAAATAATCCAAGTCTTTTCTTTTTAAAATTAAATTGATTTATTGGTACGGGTTTTGCCCAACCAAATCTAAAAACTATCATAGATATGGTGCCCAATAAATCAAGATGTTTAAGAGGATTTAAGGTCAATCTACCATTATCCTTTGCGGTAGTATCCCCATTTAAATAGGCCACATATCCATGGGCCCATTCATGGGTTACCAATACAAATATTATAGATACGGTCGTAATTATATATGATAAAATTTGTGTCTTATCCATTATAGGCCATACTTTCTAGCTGCATATAAGATACCAATTATAGTCTTGGCATCCATTATCTCAAAGTTTTCCACCATTTCTAGGGCATCATTTAAAGGCACTAAAACTGGTTCCACATATTCATCGTCATCTTGGTCTAACTTACTTTCTTCTAAGTCAGTAGCTAAAAATACAGAAAAAATCTCATCAGTAAAACCTGGTGAAGAATATGATTCAACAAGTAATTCTAATTTGTTTGGTTTCATACCTATTTCTTCTTGAGCTTCTCTTTTAGCAGCATCTTGCAAACTTTCATTTCCATCTACTAAGCCTGCAGGTATTTCATATATTACCTTGTCTACTGCTTTTCTATATTGTTTAACCAGATAGATTTCTTGGTTTTCTGTAATAGCAACTAGACTTACAGCTCTTTGGTGTTCAACAATTTCTCTTTTACTATAGGACATGTTAGATAGTTCGACTGTATCAACCCTAACTTTTATAATCCTACCATCATAAATAGTTTCTGATTTAATTGTTTCTTCATGGTGTATTCTATTTTCACTCATCTTATACCTCCAGCAATTCTCTAGCATTTGATAAACTTTTTTCTGTTATATCATGTCCTGAAATCAATCGTGCTATTTCCTTTATTTTACCATCTTCATCTAAAACATTTACATTGGATATAGTTTTTTCACCAACTACATCCTTACTTATTAGATAGTGGCTATCAGATTTAGCAGCAATTTGTGCTAGGTGTGAAATCACTATTAATTGTATAGATTTAGATATTTTTTTCAACTTATCCCCAACTATATCGGCTGTTTTTCCACTGATACCAGTGTCAATTTCGTCAAAAATTATAGTTTGTATAGAGTCTGATTCAGACAATACAGCTTTCATAGCTAGCATAAATCGTGAAATTTCACCACCAGATGAAACTTGGCTTAGACTCTTTAAGTCTTGACCCTTATTTGTAGAAATCATAAAATCTATATCATCTATACCGTCTTTATTTATATTATCTTTTTTCTTAAAGGCTATCTTAAACTTGATATGGGCCATATTCATTTCTTGAAGCTCATCAACTATACGTCTTTCCAAATTTTCAGCTATTTCTTTTCTTAGCTTGCTTAGCTGGTCGGCTATTTTTTGATTATCTTTTTCAAGACCATATAATTTAGAATTTATATCCTTTAGGACCTTATCTATATTACTAATAGTTTGATATCTTTCTTTACTATCATCTAAAAACTTAAGTATCTCTTCTTTGTCTCGGCCATATTTCATTTTCAAAACTTGGAATCTTGAAAAGAGGTCTTCTATGATTTGTATTCTCTCTTCATCTATATCTAAAGTGTAAGAATAGTCCTCAAGGTTTTTAGAAAAATCATTGATTTCTTCTCTTATATTTAATGCCCAAGAGCTGAGATCTTTCAAGTCATCATCCATAGAGGCCAAGTCATTGGTAGCACTATAGACATTGAAAGCAAAGTCCTTAAATGATAAAGACCTATTGTTGTCATTTAGCATGGATAATAAAGAGTTGGTACCTTCAATCAATTCTTTTTGGTTAGATAGCTTTTTATATTCTTTATTTAATTTGTCTTCATCATACTTGTCAAAATCAAAGGCTTCAATTTCTTCGATTTGATATTTTAATAAGTCTTTTTCTCTTTCAAGTTCTTCTGGACTTATTTTTAAGTCTTCTAGTCTTTCCTTTAATAGCTTTTCTTCTTTAAGATTAGCTTTAATTTTATTTTTTAAATCAATAGTTTTATCATTAAAATTATCAATCATATTTATGTAGTTAGCCTTATTTAATACTATAAGGCTAGAATGTTGACCATGGATATCAAAAATTAAATCCGTTAAGTCAGACATGATTTTTAGACTGCATGCCCTATTATTAATTTTGTTAATTGTAGAATTATCTGTAAATTCTCTAGTTAGGATAATATTTTCATCAGCTTCAAATCCATTTTCTATTAAAAAGTTTTTGAGGATAGCATTACTTTTAAATACTGCCTCGACAATAGTTTTGTCGGAAAATGATCCTAAATAGTCTCTTGTAAACCTATCCCCTTTTAACAGCGATAGGGTCTTCAAAAGTAATGACTTTCCAGACCCTGTTTCACCTGATATTATATTTAATCCTTCAGAAAAATTTAAATTGATTTCTTCAATTATGGCAAAATTTTTCACATACAAATTTAGTAACATTCAGCCACCTTAACTATTCATCATATCCTTTAGTCTTTGTAAGACTAGTTTTGAGTCATAATCTTCCTCAATATCTAAAAGTATGGTATCGTGTCCAGCTATGATACCTGCAATCCCTGGGATTTGTTGGGTAACTATAGCTTGAGCTACAACAGTTGCAGCATATGAGATTGTATTTACATAAATCTTGTTTCTATTTACTTTAAAACCTAAAACAGATGATTTAAATACCTTTAGCAATCTTTCATTTAAGGTATCTCTCATTGTATCAATAACTGTGTACTTGTATGCGCCTGTTGAAGTTTGAACTTTAGTTATTCTTAGTTCTTTAATATCTCTTGAAATAGTAGCTTGTGTAGCTATTATTCCTCTTTCCTTAAGTAATTCTGTTAATTCTTCTTGAGTATCGATATCTTGATTTTCGATTAAAGATAAAATTAATCTTTGTCTATCATATTTACGCATTTGTAACCTCTCTTACTTCTTAAATATTATTCATTCATATTTGAATTAATATTTTCGATTTCTAATTTTGCTTTGTTAATATAATTATTTAACTTTTTGTAAATATCAGCACTTGTTTTGTACAGGTGTATTGATTCATCAAGACTTACATCTTCCTTATTTATTTTTTCGGAGATAGCCTTGTATTCATCTAAAAGCTGTTCAAAATTCTCACTCATCAACTTCTCCTTCAATATATATTTTCAACTTACGCTTAGAATTAGATAAATAATAAGTTTTGTTCACATTTAATTTATCTAGTTCCAGGTAAATCCCCTCATCATCTTGTAGGTAGATTTGATTTTTAGCAATTATGTTGTTGTACGCATCCCCTAAGGCTTTATAGTAATCATTTACACGATTACTTGAGTTATTTAACTTATCATTGATAGTTAAACTTATTTCTGCCTTTGTATTATTTACCCTGTTTTTTACTTTTTCCAACAAAAAACTTGGATTTTTTAATTCGATTTTGTGATAAAAATTATCTACAAGATTTTTACTGGTCAAATACTTATTAAAAAGCTGATTTTGAATGTTTGTTTTCAAATATTTGATGGTTTCCCTAGCCTGAACCAAATTTTTTACTATATATTCTCCGGCCTTTGTAGGAGTTTGTAGGTGGATATCAGCAACCATATCTGCTATAGACAAGTCGATTTCATGACCTATTGCAGTCATGATTGGAGTATCCAAAGAAAAGATTTTATCAGCCAAAGCTTCAGAATTAAATGCTGACAAATCATTTTTTGATCCTCCACCCCTGGTTACTACTATTAAATCCAAATCCATATTATCTAGTAGGTCCAAAGCTGCAACGATATTCTCTGGAGCCATTTTTCCTTGTACTAAAGCTGGAAGATAATAAATCTTACCATGGTAATTGTTAGTAGTCAACACCTTTATAAAATCATAATATGCAGCTGATTCTAAACCCGAAACCAAACCAATCTTTTCTGGGAATAAGGGAATATTTTTCTTTTTATCTAAATCAAAGTATCCCTTATCTTGAAGTTTTATCTTTAATTTATCTAGTTGTATGGAGTCTTTCCCTTTGCCAAGAAGACTACATGACTCAACTCTCAATTGATACCTAGAATCTCTTAAATATAAATTTATAGATCCTTCTACGACAACCTGGTCACCTTCTTTGAAATTGAAGTCATTGCCAAAGTAGACGCAAGATAAGTTTTCATCATCTTCATTTAATAGAAAGTAAGTATAATACTTACTTGACAGATCCTTTATTTCACCAACGATTTTTACTCGTCTTAAAATAGGATCAGTTTTAATCTCTTGGCTTAAATATTTACCTAACTGCTTAACAGTAATAAAATTTTTCATTAAATATCCTTGGCTATTGATGATAAAATTCCATTGATCAACTTGTATGAATCTAGGTTTCCATATTTTTTAGCATTTTCCACAGCTTCATTTATAGCTACACTAGTTGGCACATTCTTAGAGATAGCAAATTCATTTACTGCTACCCTAAGAATGGCAACTTCTATAGCTAGTAAGGTATTCAAATTTGAATTTGACATGTGGTCTTCGATTATTTGATCAATTTCATCAATATTATCAAAAATTGACAACAAAGAAGACCTGATAAAATCTGTATTCACCTTGTGATAATCAAGTATATTATCCAAATAATCTTTTTCAATTTTGTTTAATTGGCTTTGATAGGCTAACTTAATAACCCATTCTCTTTCCTGTGTACGGTTCATTTTATACTCTTGACATGTATTCGCCAGTTCTTGTATCTATTTTTAATACATCTCCTATTTCAACAAATAGTGGAACATTTAGAGTATATCCTGTTTCTACAGTAGCTGGTTTTGTAGCACCTTGGGCTGTATCACCTTTGAAACCTGGTTCTGTTTCAGTGACTTCCAATTCAACAAAGTTTGGTGCTGAAACTGAGAATGGTTTCCCATCAATATATTCGATTGATGCCATTTCATTTTCTTTTACAAATTTGGATGCTTCTTCAAACATTGATGGGTCCATTGGCAATTGTTCATAAGTATCAGGATCCATAAATACAAAGAATTGTCCATCATTGTATAAATATTGCATTTCTCTTGATTCAACCATTACTTGTCTAAACTTGTCATTTGGGTTTATAGTAACTTCCTTTGAACCACCTGTTTTTACATTTTTGATTTTTGTTCTAATGAAGGCTGGGCCCTTACCTGGCTTAACGTGTTGGAAATCAATTACCTGCCAAATTTGTCCATCATCTTCAAAAGTAACACCTTTTTTTAATTCATTTGCTCCTAACATAGAGACCTCCTTTTAAAATCATAAATTTTAACTTATAAGTATAGTATACTATATTTCTTTTGTAAAATGAATATTTAATTTAGATTTTACATAAGAAATTTTGTTAATAATTTAGCTATTTTCAGGGGTTTGAAACTAGAAAAATTTCTATTTAAAATAATCGGATTCAAAATTCTTGTATATTTTTTCACTAAAAAAGACAGGATTCCCCTGTCTTCTTTATCTAGTCAGAAAAATGTGTATGTTTTGTTACCCATTGTAGCATCTTGATATGTAGCCAAAAACCGTAGATACCTAATGTAATCACAGTTAAAAGCCACCATTTGATATAGTTTCCAAATAAACCTGTTGCAGTACCGTCAAAACGTAGACGTCTTCCGTCTATATAGGTATTGTTTATTTCCCATCTTTTGATTATAACAACAGCCCAAGGATACATGATTCCTAGGGTAAAAATAGTTATTATAGTACCAACTATTTTTCTACCTAGATAGTCAATTAATCCACCT
>NZ_CAMPYN010000057.1 GCF_946998255.1 uncultured Helcococcus sp.
AAGAATATGCCTATGGTCTTGAAGAAGTGATAAATACTCATAAAGACAAGTTATCTGGGATTATAAACGGTATTGATTATGAAAAGTATAATCCGAAAACTGATATGCGTATTGAAAGCAATTATGATGTGGATTCTATTGATAAAAAACTTGCTAATAAAACTTACCTACAAGAACTTTATAATTTAGAAGTTAATAAAGATATTCCTTTGATAGGTATGGTTACAAGGCTAGCTCATATGAAGGGGATGGATCTTTTATTTGAAGCTTTCGACCAGCTTATGCAAGAGGATGTGCAATTTATATTGCTAGGAACTGGTGAAGCTAATTATGAAAACATATTAAGAGACTATCAAAATAAGTATCCTAAAAAAGTAGCAGCAAGACTCTATTTTTCAGACAAAGAAGCTAATTCAATTTATGCCGGATCTGATTTTTATATGATGCCATCCATTACTGAACCTTGTGGGATTTCACAATTGATAGCTATGAGGTATGGGGCTATACCTATAGTTACAGAAACGGGAGGTCTAGAAGACACTGTTCACGCTTATAACAAGTATACAGGAGAGGGAAATGGATTCTCCTTTTATGATAAAAAGCCAGAAGTCTTATTAGAAACAACAAAAAGAGCTATAGAAACATATAAAAATAAGGAAGAATTTATTGGATTAATAAAAAATGCCTTGAATTCTAAATATGATTGGAAAAATTCATCTAAGGAATATATACAACTTTATAGGAGTTTATAATGATTGATAAAAAGACTTTACATGCAAGTATTAAAAATAATCTATTCGAATTGTTCGCTAAAGATTTTACCTATGCTAGGGATCCAGAAATTTATACTGCTTTAGCAAATAGTGTAAGGCAATTAGTAGGGGAAAAATGGTTTCATTCTCTATATGACAACTTAGATTCAAGAAGACTTTATATACTATCTTTTGAATATACTTTAGGAGATAACTTACTAAAAAATTTAGTAAAATTAGACTTATATGATACTGCTAAAGAAATTCTAGCAGACTATTCTATTGATATTAAAGATATACTTGAATGGGACATAGAGTTTGCTTTAGGCTATGGTGACTTGGGCTCTGTTTCAGGTTATTTGTTAGAGTATTTATCTAAATATCATAACAATATTTATGCTTATGGATTGCGATATAGAAATGGTATGCTTAAACAAGAAATAATCGATGGGGAACAAGTTGAAAAACCTGATGATTGGAGGGTAAATAAAAACCCTTGGGAGCATGAAAAAGGCTTTAACCATTTGGTTGATTTAAAAGATGATACAGTAAAGGCTATACCATACGATATCCCAATTTTATCAAGTGATTCAAAGAATGTATCTACTTTAAGATTATGGAAGTCTTATTCTGTAGAAGATTTGGACTTTGAAAAGTTTTCAAAGGGGCAAATTCAAGAATCCTATGAAAAAATTAATAGGGCAAACTCTATTGTAGAATTTTTATATCCAAGCGAAGACAATTATGAAGGTAAGAAGCTTAGATTAGAGCAAGAATATTTCTTTGCTAGTGCAAGTATACAAGACATTCTAAAGAAATATAAAAAATATATTGGTAAAGATATATCAAAATTAGCAGACTATATTACAATCCAAATCAATGATGTCCACCCAAGTTTATCCATCTTGGTATTTATTGAATTGATAATGAAAAAATATGAATATAAGTTTGAAGACGCTTTAGCTTTAGCAAAAGAAGTCTTTATCTTTATGCAGCTATCAATCCTACCAGAAACTATGGAAACATGGGATTTGTCACTAATAGATGATGTTTGTCCAAACTTGCTAACTATAATTTATGAACTAGATAAACATTTAAAATTAGAACTTTCGAATAAAGCGATTGAAAATCCTGAACCACTACTTATAATCAGAGAAGGAAAATTAAACTCTATAAATGTTCTGTACTATGTATGTAAAAATATTATTTCATTAGAGAAGAACCATAAAAATTTATTAGAAGATAAATATCTTTCATCTCAATATAATGCTTACCAAGCAAAGATTGATTTTATTAATTTTTCTTTTGATACTGACCAATATTACAAGGAAAGACAAGTAAAAAGACAAGACCAGGTTTTAGCAATTACCAACCTAGATGTGAAAGAATTGAAAGATATTAAGTTATCTAATAAAAAGTATCTTTTAAATGAATTAGGTCTAGATTTGAATTTATATAATTGCAAGTCCTGCTTTGTGATGCACTTAGGGAATTTCCATGAATATAAAAGACAAATACTTTCCGTCTTATCTGTAGCTTTAAGTTATTATAGGATGAAGAAAAATCCAAACAAGGATGTACCAGAAAGAACATATTTCTTTGCTGGTAAATCATATCCCAACTATTATTTGGCTAAGGAGATGATTAAATTTATAAATGCCTTAGCTAAAACTGTTAATAATGATTTATTTATAAAAGATAAGATTAAGATAGTTTTTATTGAGAATTACAACTTATCTAAGACTGATATAGCAATACCTGCAAGTGACATATATTTAAACTTAGAGCAGTTAAATATGGAATCAGACAAGGTTTCAATTTACAAGTCTATAGCTAGTGCATCTGCCATATTAACAAGTAGGGGAAACTATGAAAACACATCCTTTACTGATTATGGTATAACTATGTTTAAATTTGGTGATAAGGCCAGTGAATTAATGAACAATTATTCATACAATGTTCAAGAATACTTGGATAATAATCTAGAAATAAAAGATATGTTTAACTTTTATAAAAACTTAACTAAGGATGAATTCCCTTATGATATAAATAAAATTAAGGAATTAATCTTGCATTATAACGACAGGAACTTTATAATAAAAGACCTATTGGATTTTACCAATGAATTGGAAAATGCTGTTAGATCTTATAGTTATGATGAAAATTGGTATAAGGACCTTTATTCTAATGCAAGTAAAATTATAAGAGAAGATAGTAGTGTAAAAAAATATATAGAATTAACGGAGAAATAATTAATGATAAGTAACTTATATACTGATAAAGATTTAGGACTTACCTATGCCAAGGAATATTCAATTTTTAGAGTATGGGCGCCGTCTCAAGAAGAAATATTTTTGTGCCTTTACGAAAATTATGATGAACAAGATAGAAAAACCTACCATATGACCAAGGACGAAGATGGTTGTTTTGAATTAAAGCTTGATGGTGACTATGAAGGTAAATTCTACACTTATTTAGTTAAAGATCAAGAAGTTGCAGACCCTTATAGTTTTGCATCTTCTGCAAATAGTAAAAGAACAGCTATTATAGACCTAGCAAAGACAAATCCTGAAGGCTACTTAGACCATGAAATACCAAACAATGATAAGGATAAGGCTATTATAGTTGAAACTCATTTAGCTGATATAACAATAGATCCAAGCTCTGGTGCAGACCACAGAGGTTTATTTTTAGGTGCAGCTCAAAAAGGAACAAATTATAATGGGCTGACAACAGGAATGGACCACTTTGCTGAAATAGGAGTGACTCATGTCCATCTTTTACCAATCACAGACTATTTAACTGTAGATGAAAATAAACCACTTGCTAAGTATCCAGAAAATTATAACTGGGGCTATGACCAAGAGTTATACAACAATATTGAAGGATCATTTTCAACAAATCCAAATGACCCTTATTCAAGAATTAGAGAATTTAAAACTCTAATAAAAAATTACCATGAAAACGGTTTATCAGTTGTATTAGACGTAGTTTACAATCATACCTTTAGAACAGCTGACTCAATTTTCCAAGTATTGGAACCTTATTATTACTATAGAACTAATGGAGAAAATGAGTTTTCAAATGGGTCAGGTTGTGGTAATGAAATAGCATCAGAAAGACCAATGGTTAGAAAATTTATAATAGACTCTCTTGTATATTTAGCTAAAGAATACAAGCTAGATGGCTTTAGATTCGACCTAATGGCCCTTACAGACATAGATACAATTATGATGGCTATAGAAGAATTAAGAAAAATTAATCCAAATATATTGATATATGGAGAACCATGGATGGCCTTACCAAGTCCTCTTCCATATGACAAGCAAATTAATATTGGTATGCAAAAAAATAAAAACTTTGCAATCTTTAACCCTCATATAAGAGATAACTTGAAAGGGGACACTGATGGAAGTGAAAGAGGCTACTTGCAAGGTGAATATTATCTAAAGGGTGCTATTCAAGAAGGTATTGCCGGATATGCCAATATATATGACAATGAAACAGCCTATGCTCATCCTTTAGAGTCTATAAACTATTTTAACGCCCACGATAATCTTATCTTTAATGATAAGTTGATAAAATCGGGAGTTTCAGAAGATAAGTTAAAAGATATAACCTATATGGGCCATGCTATATTATTAACTAGTCAAGGATTGCCATTTCTTGTAGCAGGAAACTCATTTATGAGAACTAAAAAAATGAACCACAACTCTTATAATGCACCAGCAGATATAAATGGTATAGATTGGACATTGAAAGAGAAAAATCATGATTTATTTGAAGCTGTTAAAGATTTAATAAAACTGAGAAAAGATCTAGGAATATTCAATATGAAGACAAATGATGAAGTTCTTGAAAAACTAAGTTTTATAGATGGTTTGCAGAATTATTTAATTGGATATATAATAAAATCAGATGATAGTAACTATGCTATTTTCCATAATGTTTCAGACTTTAAGGAAGAAATAGATAAAAGCTTATTTACTGACCAAGAAGAAATACAACATATTTTCTCAAATGGTTTTGTAGATAGTAAGGTTACAGATATAAAATTAGATGAGTATTCCGTCAACGTATATAAATTCTAGGAGGTTAGAATGGATTACATGAAAAAATATCAAGAATGGTTAGATAGTGATTTTATCGATGCCGAAACCAAAGAAGAATTAAAATCTTTAGAATCAAATAAAGAAGAAATTCAAGATAGATTTTATCAAGATTTAAAATTTGGTACAGCAGGATTAAGAGGTAAAATTGGCGCTGGTACAAATAGAATGAACAGGTATACTGTAGCTTTAGCTACCCAAGGATTAGCCCAAACAATTATCGACCATGGTAAAGAAGCTATGGAAAAAGGTGTAGCTATTTCTTATGACGTAAGACATAAATCAGATGAATTTGCAAAAATCACTGCTGAAGTTCTAGCAGCAAATGGCATAAAAGTTTATACCTACGACCAAATCACACCTACACCTGTGCTATCATATACTATCCGTCATTTAGGTACTATATCAGGTGTTATGATAACAGCTTCACACAACCCTAGAGAATATAATGGTTATAAGGCATACTGGGATGAAGGAGCGCAAATTTTAGATGACATTGCTAACGAAATACTCGAAAATATAAGTAAGGTTGGCGATGTAAGCAATGTTAAATCAATGGACTTTGATAAGGCTGTTGAAGAAGGGCTTATCACAATCTTAGACTATTCAATAGTTGATAAATATATGCAAGATGTATTAGATCTAACAATCGAAGATGAAAACATTGATAAGGATATTAATGTTGTTTACTCACCATTAAATGGATGTGGTAACAAATTAGTTAGAAGAATCTTGGATGAAAGAGGATTTAAAAATATCCATATAGTTAAAGAGCAAGAAAATCCAGATCCTGACTTTACAACAGTTGGTTACCCAAACCCAGAAGATCCAAAGGCATTTAAATATGCTATAGAATTAGGAAATAAGGTTGATGCTGATATCTTAATAGCTACAGACCCTGATGCTGATAGAGTAGCTGTAGAAGTTAAAAATGATAAAGGTGAATATACCTTCTTATCTGGTAATGAAACTGGATCCCTATTAACCTACTATATTTTAAGTAGGCTATCAGAAAGAGGTGAATTACCTGAAAATGGAGCAATTGTAAAATCAATAGTTTCAACTGATTTACCAGAAAAAATTGCTGATAAATTTGGGGTAGCTCATTTCAATGTTTTAACAGGATTCAAAAACATTTATGCTAAGGCTAATGAATGGGATAAAACAGGTGAATACCAATATATCTTTGGTTTTGAAGATGCTATTGGATATTCATATGGTGACAATGTAAGAGATAAGGATGCTATTTCTTCATCAATGATGGTTATTGAAATGGCTGCATATTATAAGTCTCAAGGTAAGACATTATTAGATGTTCAAAAAGAAATCTATGAAGAATTCGGTTACCATGCACAAAACTTAAATTCAGTTGTTTTAGAAGGATTAGATGGTCAAAAATTAATAGCTAGAATTATGGAAGAATTTAGAGTAAATCCTATTGAAGAAATCAATGGAATAAAATTAGAAAGCATAACAGACTATCTAAACGATGAAACAGGATTAGAAAAACAAAATTGTCTTGGTTACAAACTTGAAGATGGATCATGGTATATCTTAAGACCTTCTGGTACAGAACCAAAGATTAAATTATACATTTATTCAAATGCTGATACAGCAGAAAAAGCACAAAAAATGGCAGATGCCATATTTGAAAGAGCAAATGCAAAAATTTTAGCTGTAGAATAAAATAACTTACAAAA
>NZ_CAMPYN010000058.1 GCF_946998255.1 uncultured Helcococcus sp.
AAAAATCTATATGATAGATTTAATAATTACAGATCTACAAATTATAATTCTCCGGGACTGGGACTGGGACGGGACTAAAAATTTGAAAATGTCCTATAATTAGATGGATTTAGTGATACTAGAAAAAATAGAATCTAGTATTTTGAATGTGTTGGGATATATCGTACGTTTGGAAAAGAAGAATGGGAGTAGTCGCAAAATTTTCTAAAATGGCTTGATTACAAGTTATAAAGAGAATAAAAAATGACTATTGAGGCTCAAATGGTACTGGTTAATAAGAATAATTAAAATAATAGTTTCAAGTGGTTTACATGAGGACAAAAAATTAGACCGTAGTTTAAAGCTGCGGTCTTTTTGCATACATATTACGAGGATTAATTTATTTTGACATCTCCAATGGCTACTTTCAAATGCAACAAATAATATAAACTAGATTGCAAAGGCTACTAATACAACTGGTGTTATTTATAAGAAAGATATTGATTATATGAGAGAAAAAATAGAAAAATTGTCAAAAGAAAAATGGGATATACATTCCCTGTTATTAAGAAAATAATTTTAGAGTTAGTTCAAGATAAGAGAATAAAAGACTATTAAAAGAATGGTTTTAATGGTACAATCAAAATAGTATAGATAAACATTGGGAGTTGTTTCGAATATCTCATGCTGAAATTTAGTTATAAAAAATTGTTTAAAAAACTTATAGACTTAGAAATGAAAAGTACTGAACTTATGGACAAAGCACAAGTAAGTAAAAGTACATTTTATAAAATAAAAAATGGAAAAAATGTTACTACAGATGTGCTTTTAAGAATTTGTAATACATTGAATTGTGATATATCAGATGTTATGGAATGCATAGAGTTTGAAACAGAGGAGATAAAAGATGAAATTGATTAGTTTGTTTTCAGGAGCAGGTGGACTTGACTTAGGATTTCAAAAGGCTGGTTATGAGATAGTAGCAGCCAATGAATTTGATAAAACTATTTGGGAAACATATGAAAAAAACCATGAAGCAAAATTGATAAAAGGCGATATATGTAAAATACCATCAGATGAATTTCCAGAATGTGATGGGATAATAGGTGGACCACCTTGTCAATCATGGAGTGAAGCAGGCTCACTTAAAGGAATTAATGATCCTAGAGGACAACTATTTTATCAATATATCAGAATTTTAAAAGATAAGAAACCTAAGTTTTTCCTTGCTGAAAATGTAAAAGGAATGATGGCAAAAAGACACAACTCTGCAGTAGAAAATATAGTTTCACAGTTTGAAGAAGCTGGATATGACGTATTTATCCATTTGTTAAATGCAAGTGACTATGGAGTACCACAAGATAGAAAAAGAGTCTTTTATGTAGGATTTAGAAAAGATTTGAATATTAGTTTTGATTTACCTCCTAAACCATACGATTATAAGTTGACATTTAGAGACGCCATTTACGACTTAAAAGATAACGCAATCCCAGCTTTAGAAAAGAATAAAACTAATGGTGATAATTGCAATTTTTCAAATCACGAATATTTTATAGGAGCATACTCTCCAATATTTATGAGTAGGAATAGAGTGCGTGATTGGGACGAACAAGCATTTACTGTTCAGGCTTCTGGTAGACAATGTCAATTGCATCCTCAAGCTCCTAAAATGATTAAAAAAGATAAGAATAAGCAAATATTTGAACCAGGTAAGGAAGAGTTATATAGAAGATTATCTGTTAGAGAATGTGCAAGGATACAAGGATTTCCAGATGATTTTAAATTCTATTATACAAATCTAAATGATGCCTATAAGATGATAGGAAATGCAGTTCCAGTAAACCTTGCTTATGAAATGGCTAAAGCCATTGACTTAGCACTTAATAAACCTAGTATATTTTCTTATCCTAAACAATTACAAATGATTTAGAGGTGTGTTATGAGTAACAAAAGTAATAACCAAGGTAGAGCTTATGAATTTGCATATTTGAATACTTTAAATGAAGAAATATCAAAATACAGGGTCTCAAAAATTGAAAAAAACTCAAGCTACAAAGCTGCTGAAAAGGCGTGGAATACTTTAGAAGAATCTGAAAAAGATATGTATAAAGTAAGTGCTTTGGCAGGAACTAATGCTATTTTAGAATTAGAACCCTTAATTTTAGATGATGGAGATGATGAGTTAGAATTAAAAATTCAGACTGATCATAAGGGAAAAGACGGAGATGTAAGGGATGTTTTAATCATTAGAAAAGGCATAGAATGGGAGATCGGTCTAAGTGTAAAACATAATCATTTTGCGGTTAAGCACAGTAGATTATCTAAAGGATTAGACTTTGGAGAAAAATGGTACGGTATAAAATGCTCTGATAAATATTGGGAAGATATAAAGCCTATTTTTGATTATTTAGAAGATGAAAAGGCAAAAGGATCAAAATGGAGAGATCTTCCTAGCAAAGAAGATGATGTTTATTTACCACTTCTAAATGCTTTTAAGGATGAAATAGATAGGCAAAATAATGTTTATGGTAAAGATATTCCAAAATTAATGGTTGAGTATCTTCTTGGAGAGTTCGATTTTTATAAAGTAATTGGTATTGACAATAAACAAATGACACAAGTTCAAAGCTATAACCTGAGAGGTACTTTGAATAAAGAGGGTAATGTACGAAAAAGAAGTGTCAAGCTACCGATAGCTTCGTTACCTACAAGGATTGTTAGCTTAGAATTTAGACCAGGAAGCAAAAATACTTTGGAACTATATCTTGATAGGGGTTGGCAATTTAGCTTCAGAATACACAATGCAGCAACAAAGGTAGAAACAAGTTTAAAGTTTGATATACAGATAATAGGTATGCCCACTACTATTATTTCTATAGATTGTAAGTGGAAGTAATAATTCCTTATTAAATACTATAAATATAAGTGTGTTTTTAAAAATAAGGAGGTATTTATGAGATATGGAGCTATTGATTTATTTTGCGGTATAGGAGGATTAACATGTGGTCTTGAAAAATCTGGTATTAATGTAATTGCCGGATTTGATTTAGATAAAACATGTGAATATTCATATACACATAATAATAATGCAAAATTTATTAATAAGAACATAGAGGATATAACTGCAAAAGAGATAGAAGAATTATTTTTTGGATATAATATAAAAATATTAGCTGGATGTGCTCCGTGTCAGCCTTTTTCTATGCATCAAAAAGATAAAAGTAATAGAAAAAAACACAAGGATTGGAGCTTGCTTTATCAATTTGGTCGTTTAATTAATGAAGTTAAACCTGAGATAGTTTCTATGGAAAATGTGCCCGAATTACTAAAAGAAGAAGTCTTTAATGACTTTATAGATACATTAAAAAATTGTAATTATAATATTGATTATAAAATTGTTAACGCTGCAGATTATGGTGTTCCTCAACGAAGAAAAAGATTATTGCTTATAGCTTCAAGAGGTATGAAGATTAAATTTATTGAACCTACTCATAAAATTCCTGTTACAGTTAGAGATGCAATATATAATTTACCTAAAATTGGAGCTGGTGAAATTAACAATGCTGATAATTTACACGTAACATCAGCCCTATCCGAAAAAAATATACAAAGAATTCAACATTCTGTTCCTGGTGGAACTTGGAGAGATTGGCCTCAAAATTTAATATTGAATTGCCATAAAAAAGAAACCGGTCGTACTTATTCTTCCGTTTATGGCAGGATGAAATGGGATGAAGTATCACCGACTATTACAACACAATTTATAGGATATGGGACTGGAAGATTTGGTCATCCAGAGCAAGACAGAGCATTAACACTTAGAGAGGGATCAATATTACAAACTTTTCCTAATTCATATTCATTTGTTCCAAAAGGTAGTAAGGTTATATTAAAAAATATAGCTAGACACATAGGGAACGCTGTTCCACCCAGATTAGGAGAAATTATAGGCTTGAGTATAAGATCAAGTTATGAAAAAAGAAAGTGAGAAAATCAAATGGAAAATAATTTTACTTTTAACATTTCATTAAGCGTATTAAACCACTTAGGTAGAAATTTATATAGAAATATTATAACAATATTAGGTGAAGCTATATCAAATTCGTGGGATGCAGATGCTAAAAATGTGTGGATAAATATCAATAAAAATAATAATTCTATGGAAATTATAGATGATGGTATTGGCATGACATACGAGGATTTTCAAAATAAATTTTTAAAAATAGGTTATTCAAAAAGAAAAAATGGTGATTATAAGACCGAAAGCGGGAGACCTTTTATAGGAAGAAAAGGTATAGGAAAATTGGCGTTATTATCTTGCGCTCAGAGAATCCATGTAGCATCTAAAACAAAAGAAACAGATATTGTGGGAGGTATTATTGATAATTCTAGTTTAGATGAAGCAATTAACGATGATTTAAATTCACAAGAATATGTACTTGAGAACCTTACATCTTATGATATACCATCACTAAATAAATTAGAAAAAGGAACTTATATTTTATTCGAAAATGTTAACGAAGGAATAACTAATACTGTTGATTATATAAAAAAATTAATAGCTTTATACTTTAGATTTTCGTTTTTAGATGAAAATTTTAATATATATGTTAATGACGAAAAAATTGATGAGAAAATGTTGAAGAGCTTAGCAGAAGATACCCAGTTTATTTGGATAATAAATAATATAGAAGACCCATTTATTAATCAATTATCTTCAGATATTGAGAAAAAATTATTAAAATCAAAGATTAATATTAAAGGTTATATTGCATCGGTTAACAAACCATCAAAACTTAAAATTCGTGGCACACAAGAAAAGGTAACGATTGATCTTTTTGTAAATGGAAGACTAAGGGAAAAAGATATATTGAGACACATCCCAACTTCTAGAATTGTTGAAAATTATGTATATGGTCAAATTCATTTTGATGATTTGGATTCAGGAGATACAAAAGATATATTTACAAGCAGTAGAGAAGGAATTATTTCTGATAATCAAAATTATAAACTACTCCTTAATGAAGTTGAAAGATTATTTAAAAACATAATGAATGATTGGGATGATCTAAGGCGTGAAAAAGGCGATGATGGTGATCCCGATAATATGAAGATTACACCTAAGAAGAGAAAAGCTCAGGAATTATTTAACACAACTATCAAGGAAATGAAAGAAACTCATAACCAAAATAGTGATTATAAAAAAGTTAAGAAAAATCAACTTGTTGAAGAATGGGTTAAATCTTTATCTACTGAATCGGAATATAATATTCCATCGTATGTAGAATGTTTTATAGCTGAGAATCTCTTAAGAAAATATATAGTTCATAATAAAATGGAGTTATCCGATAAAGCAACCAAAGAAGCTAGTAAATGGAAGAAAAACGAAGAATATAATAAGAGAGTAGCAAACATTAGTTATGATATAAGAGAATCAATGGAAGATATTTACTATCTTGATATGAAATGTTTGTCAAACTTTATTGATAAGGCACCAGATAAAAATAAAGACCCTGCGCTAAGTAGATCATCAGAAATATATAAACCTGTTAGAGATGCAGTTGGTCATACTTCAATTATAACACCAATAGCTAAACAACAATTGTCAATTGAACTAGAAAATATAAAGGCTAGAGTAATGAATTTAATGGATAAGGTTAGATGAATAAATTTGGTGCGAATAGTTTATTCCATTTTCGGTACTGGGACTGGGACGGGACTAAAAATTTGAAAATGTCCTATAATTAGATGGATTTAGTGATACTAGAAAAAATAGAATCTAGTATTTTGAATGTGTTGGGATATATCGTACGTTTGGAAAAGAAGAATGGGAGTAGTCGCAAAATTTTCTAAAATGGCTTGATTACAAGTTATAAAGAGAATAAAAAATGACTATTGAGGCTCAAATGGTACTGGTTAATAAGAATAATTAAAATAATAGTTTCAAGTGGTTTACATGAGGACAAAAAATTAGACCGTAGTTTAAAGCTGCGGTCTTTTTGCATACATATTTTTATTTTAAAAATCTTGATTTTATATAATTATGTAGGTTGTTATAAATTAGATCATTAATTAAGTTGAATAGAATATTAAAAATATAAAGGTCATAACAGGATATTTGTGGAAACATTTAAATTATATAGCAAACAAGTAAATTATGCGACAATAAATGTCGGTTTTAGTGTCGGTTTGAATAAAACTTAATATAAAATAAAATAAGCACTTCGTAAAAATGTTGAGGCACTGTTTTGGTTTATAGAGAAGTGGGAATTTTATATAATATATAGGGCTTGACATGTCTGTTGGGGACAGTGTTATCCTTCAATCAAAGGAGGTATATAACCATGTTAAGAAGTGAAATTCAAAAAGAAACGGGTCTAACTAGGAAGGCAATAGAGTATTATGAGGATAAAGGACTTATCAGTCCTCAGAAATCTGAGAATGGTTATAGAGACTATAGTATAAAGGATTTAGAAATTCTGAAAAAGGTATCTATATTTAGAAAATTGGGAATGAGTA
>NZ_CAMPYN010000059.1 GCF_946998255.1 uncultured Helcococcus sp.
TAACAATAAGGGCGCTAGCATCTCTTCTTGAAAATTCATAATCTTTTACTATTTCAATATATTTTTCTACACGGTCTATTTGAGATTGCACATGAGTCTTTTTAGAAAATTCAATTGGTGATCCCAATTCTTTAGTAATTAATTCAGCAATTTCATCAAGATTTTCCTTTAAGTAGTCTGCGAATTTTTCCATTATTTCAACTCTTTCATCTAGACTAGTTTGGCTAAAGGTCTTGAAAGCTTCTTTAGCAGCTATTGCTGCTTTTTCAACATCTTCTGTATTTCCTCTAGGAACTCTCCCAATGATTTCATTAGTTGCTGGATTTTCTACTTCTATAAATTTACCTGAAGTAGAATCTACATATTCACCATTTATATATAGCTTTTCAAAATTCATGTTGGCTCCTTTTTTGTTTTATATCATATTCAACTTGTATGTATAGATACCCTGGGGAAAGAAATTCAAAACTTCTGATATGCCATAGCCTCATACACATGATGAATCTCTATATCTTCTACATTTTCAATATCCGCTATAGTCCTTGCAACTTTTATAATGTTGTCTATAGATCTTCTGGAATATTCATTAGTCTTTAATAAGCTTTCTAAATATTCCTTTGACTGGTCGTTTAGATGTATATATTCATTTATATCTTTTGAATTTATGTTCCCATTATATTTTTCATTTGATCCATATCTATCTATTTGCTTGTCTGTACACTTATTTATTGTTTCTTTTATTTTTCCTATATCATACTTTTCTTTTTTAGGACTTAGGTATATAGGTAAGTTTACACTTAATTTGATTTGAAACCTATCAAGCATTGACTGGTCTATTTTTGCATTGTGCCTGGTGATTTCTCCTGGACTGCAGGTGCATTTAGTGTTTGTGCCTAGGTTTCCGCATGGGCAGGGATTCATAAGGCCTATGATATTGAAGGCTACTGGAGAGTCAATATATGCTATTCCTTTAGAATTATTGTCCATTAAAAGTTTGATAGTGGTCAATATATTTTTCGGATATTGGTTTATTTCATCTAAGAGCAAGGAAGAATAATTCATAAGACTTACTAAACCATACTTGCTTTTATTTCCTAGAAGTTTACTAAGAGTAAGATCACTTTTAGCTTCGACCAAACTATGATAAAGAATGGGTATTTGGTCATTAAAATACGAAGAATAAAGATTACTTGCTATAAGCTTTCCCTTATAGTCTAATTTTGGCATTAGATTTTTTATAGCCTGCAAGGTCATTGTCTTTCCAGATCCTATAGCACCCTTTATCAAGATGTGGTGTTTGCCAGCTATAGCTATTAGCAAGGCTCTTACCAAGGCTTGTTGGTCTATCACATCATTTATATCAATCTTACTATGCTTAAAAGGATTTCTATCGTCTTCATTTATTTCTAGTTTTTCTTGGCTTTTATTGTTTTTTAATTTATGGATCAAATCTCTTAAATCTTTTACATAAATGATCTCTATATTTTGATTATAGAAATTTATACCATAGTCACCATATGGGATGCAAATCCTTTTAATCTTATTTTCTAAGGCAAATTTTATTATCCTATATGGGTTTTCTAGTTCTAAAAATTCTCCATCAAAATTTATTTCACCTAGAAAAAGTCCCTGGTAAGTATTTTCTATATAGCCTTGATTTTCTAAGATACTAAGAGCAATAGCCATATCATAAATCTTTGTCTTGTCATTAAATTCATTTATAGAGCTTTGAATTTTAATATTGCCATATGGAAATTTTAAGTTAAAAAAATTAAAGGCAGAATTAATCCTATCCCTAGCTTCCTCAGAATATTTTCTGGAAGTAGAAGATATGTTGAAATAATTCATGCCTTTATTTATCTTGCATTTTATTGAGATCATCTGATCATTTTGGTATTTACTTATATCTAAAAGTATGGTTTTTATATCGCTTAACATTAATCCTATTCCCCTTTAAAAATGATATTATAATATTTTTCAAATTCGGGGTCTGGATCTATTTCAAATGTAAGATTTTCACCAGTAATAGGATGGTTAAATTCTAAGTGGTAGGCCTGCAAAAGCTGCCCACTTATATTAAACTTGGACTTTATCTTGTTGTAGTCCTTATCACCAAGTATAGGTCTATTTATACTTGCAAGGTGGACTCTTATCTGATGGGTTCTACCAGTATGTAGGTCTATATCAAGTAAGGAATATTCTCCATTTGATTCAACCACTTCATAGGAAGTTAAAGCATATTTCCCACCTTCAGTCACTTCCATTAGTTTTCTATTGGTCTTCGACCTTCCTATAGGTCTTTCAATAGTCCCATTTTCATGGTCGAAACTTCCATTTACTAATGTCCTATATTTTTTTATAATTTCCCTGGACTTAAATTGATCTTTTAACTTTTGCATAGCTTCTTCATTTAAGGCTACTACTAAAAGTCCGCTGGTATCCATATCAAGCCTATGGACAATACCTGGCCTATCAGTACCATTTAATGTTGGTAAGTTATCAAACTTGTACAATAAATAGTTTACCAGGGTATTTGACCTTATCTTATTTGTTGGATGTGTAACGATTCCCTTTGGCTTATTGATAAGAGCAATATCATCATCTTGGTAGATAATTTCAAGTTTTAAGTCTTCAGGTAAGATTTCTTCAAGCTTAAAGGCATCCATATCTATAGTGATAAGATCATCTTCTTTTATTAAATAAGATGGCTTTACACTTGTTTCGTTTACCTTTATAGTCTTCTTTTTTATTTGCTCGCTAATTTTCGACCTAGAAATATCTTCAAAGTAGTCAGCTAAATATGAATCTAATCTTTCATTATCATCGGATGAAACTAAAATTTTATTTATGTTCGCCAATCTATTTTGTCCTTTCCTAGTTTTTCTAATTCCTCATTAGCCTTTGAAAAAATACCAGACTGGTTAAATCCCCTATAGGCTCCTAAAGGTGATGGATGTGAAGTTTCTAAAATTATATTGTTTGCTTCAATAAGCTTTTTTTTATCTTGGGCTTGTCTGCCAAAAAGCAAGAAAACTACATTAGTCTTTTGAGAAATTCTATTGATGACTATATCTGTAAATTTTTCCCAGTAAGTGTTTTTATAATAATTTGCCTGACCTTGTCTAGAAGTTAAAATAGTATTTAGTAAAAATACTCCCTGCCTAGCCCAAGGGCTTAGGTCACCACTTGTATTTGAAATATTTAAATCTCTTTCAATTTCTTTAAAAATATTTCTTAATGATGGCGGAAGTTTAACTCCCCTATTTACTGAAAAAGCTAGCCCATTTGCCTGACCCTCTTGGTAATAGGGATCTTGTCCCAAAATAACTAGCTTCACATCCTTATAATCAGTTAAATTAAAGGCTTCAAAAAGCTGGTCTTTTGGAGGAAATACTGTGTGGTTTTCATAATCATCATAAATTTCACTTAAAAAAGATTTAAATTCATTTGATTCTAAGACATCTGCTAAGATATCATCCCATCCATTATTAAACATGGTTTTCCTCAAAAAATAGAGTATAAATAATTATTATAATAGCTGATAAGGTGATATAAATATCTGCAAAGTTAAAAACTGGAAAGTCATATATCCCACCTAGTGGTGAGAATATAAAGTCTACTACATAGTTAAATCTTATCCTATCAATTAGATTTCCTACGGCCCCTGCCATAATTATAACAAGAATCGTTTTATAAAAACTGTCAACTTTGTTACCATTTTTTAACAAGTAATAGAGTATTCCAAATACTACAATAAAGGTGATTATTGTAAAAAATATAGTAGCATTTTGCATGATACCAAAAGCGGCACCTGAATTTTCTACATAGGTCAAATGAAGCCAATCTTTTACAATAATAATATCTTCCTTGCCTTTTAGATTTAAAATAGCATAGTGTTTACTTATTTGGTCTATAGCTAGTAAAACTATAAATAGTATTACATACATATTTTCTCCTATTAAAAAAGGGCTTAAAGCCCTTTAATTAGATTTGATATAAACTTTTGTCTGTTACTGTTTTTGCTAGCTTGTCGTTGATTTCTACACCTTCAGGAACTAATACATAAATGTCTTTAGTTACGTTTGAAATAGAACCATTTACTGAATATAATCCACCGCTAACAAAATAGAAAATTTGTGTTTTCTTATCTACTTCAAGCATTTCAAGGTTTAATACAACTGTTTTACCTTCTAGGACATCATCTAATACAGCTTTACTATCTTCGTATGTTAAAGGTTCTCTTATACTTACTTGCATATCACTCTTTGAACCATAAGATCTTTTCACAGGGTTTGCTTTTTTGCTTGTTTGTGAGCTTGCAGCTGGTGTATAGCTACTTTCATATGATCTTTTTGGTTTTTCCTCCTCTTTTACTTCATTAAAATAAGATTCACTTGTGTCTTCTTCAGATTTTACATCTTCATCATAATCATCATAGTCTTCATAGTATTCATCTTCGTCATAGTAATCGTCTTCGATACCTACAAAGTCTTTTACTTTATCCCAAAAACTCATGTTCGCCTCCTAAGTATTTTTATTATATTATATATTATTTAAATAATAATTACTAATTTTTTAATAAAAGTCGCCCTCTTTATAATCTTGAGGATTTAGTATTATCTTTGAAAAAGATTCTATCTTGTTAAATTGTAAGTCTTCACTATTAATTTTTCTTGGAAATATATCGCTAAAATTAGTACTTATATATAGGAATTCTTCTTCCTCTTTGAAAACTTTTACGGGAGCAAAATATACTTTTCTATTGCTTACATAATATAAGCCAGTATAATCACCCATATGAACTAAAGCTTTTTTAGGAATTTTATATAATTCCTTATTAGATGTTTCCATTTGTACATTTACAAATCTTTTATCATATAATTTTTCAATATCATCTATCAATTTAAACTTAATGATAAAACCATCATCTATATTTGTGATACTTTCAAAGCTAGCTTGTACTTCTATGTCATCTATTTTTAATTTGCTTTCTTTTAACTTAGATTTGTCTAGTAAATTAATATCTTTTAAATAAGAATATATATAGTAATTTTCATTGTTTATATATTTTAGCCCTTTTATTTTCTCACTATTATTAAATTCTGAATCTTTTAAAAATTCCCAATTTATATCATTAATATCAGTAGACAGTAATGACTCATATCCATCATAGTAGTTTAGCAAATATCCTGACCCTACAGTTTTTATGGCCTTATTGTTTAAATAACTTTCTAAATAAGCCTTTCCCTTATCATATAATTCTTTATCCATATTTGGATTGGAAAAATATGATAATTTTAGCTTATTGTAGTTATTTTCAAAAATATCTTTTTTTAATGAACTGAAACTAGTCTTATCTAAATTATTTGATGTAAATTCAATTTTATCAGCAACTTTTTTTAATTTTTCAGCTTCAACATAGGCCTCAGAAAAAGTAGAGCCTTGAATGACACTTTGTGACCTATATAGCTTATTTGTATCTAAGGAAATATCTACATCAGAAAAATTTTCCAATACATATTCGTCAAATACTATAACAGAGTTTAGATCAATATAATTGGCTTGCTCTTCCGGATTGCCTATGTTGTATAGGTTATCTTCTTTAATTTTATTATCTAATACATTAATGGCAAGAATAATTATTATTATAAGTGCAATTATCCCTCCAACTAAAAAGTATTTATTATTATTTCTTCGCTTTTTCATATTAAAGTTCAAATTCCGATTTTGTCTCTTTAGTCATCAATTCTTTAATCGCCTTGTTAAAGTCCATATTTTCATATAGAATCTTGTAAATAACATTGGTAATTGGCATGTAAATATTTTTTTCTCTAGAAATATTATATAGGGCCTTGGCAGTTGGTATACCTTCTACAACCATTCCTATATCATTTTCCAATGAGCCTATAGTGTGCCCCTGACCAATTAATTCACCAGCCTTTCTATTTCTAGAATGCTTAGAATTGGCTGTAACCATCAAATCTCCAAGTCCCGCAAGCCCATAAAGGGTATTTCTATTTCCACCCATAGCTACACAAAATCTTGTCATTTCATGGATACCTCTGGTTAAAATAGCCGCCTTTGAATTGTCTCCAAATTCAACACCATCTAAGATACCTGCTCCAATAGCTAAAACATTTTTAACAGCTCCACCATATTCAGTACCGATTAAATCATCATTGGTATAGATCCTTAGAGTTTCACTGTTTAGCAAGTCTTGAATTTCACAAGATAAGTCATGGTCTAAACTTGCACACACTAAGGATGTAGGTACAGCTTTTATGACTTCTTCAGCATGGGATGGACCAGACAAACTTACAAATTTAACCTTAGGTAAAAACTCTGCAAATATTTCAGAAATTCTCTTATTTGTAGAAACTTCAATCCCCTTTGACAGGTTTATAATAACTGAATCGTCATTGAAATATTCATGGTTTTCTTCAAGCATTTTTCTAATAGCTTGGGTTGGAATTGC
>NZ_CAMPYN010000060.1 GCF_946998255.1 uncultured Helcococcus sp.
CATCAAAAAGATTGGGACTTCGTTCAGAAGCTTCATCAAGATATGAAAAAGGAATCTCTTCAAAATTAGCTGAATATGGTATAAAAAGATTTTTAAAATTAATTGAAGAAACTAATTCAGGTTCACTAGTAGAAGGAATTCATGATGATGGATCCTATGAGGCCGAAGATCAATTTGTTAAAGTTAGAAATTCTAGGTTGAATTCTTTATTAGGCCTAGACTTAAGTGTAGAAGAAAGTAAAAAATACTTGGAAGAATTAGAATTTGAATGCCAAGTTGAGGATGATATTATTACAGCTAAGGTGCCATACTTTAGGTCAGATATTTCTATAGAAGCCGACCTTATTGAAGAGGTGGGTAGGCTTTATGGTTTCCACAATATTGAGCCAAAAGGACTAGAAGGCCCATTAACCCAAGGTAAAAAATCAGACCTAAGAAACTTTATGGATAAAATAAGAGATGAAGTTTATGGACTCGGTTTTTCTGAAGTTGTGTCTTATTCTTTCATATCTCCAAAGCAATATGACAAGTTAAATTTAAGCCAAGATAGTAAATTAAGAGATAGCTTAAAAATATTAAATCCATTAGGGGAAGACTTCTCCGTTATGAGAACTACCTTGATTGGAAATATGTTAGATATAATTAGAAGAAACCTAAATAACAAGCAGTTTGATTTAAGATTGTCAGAATTAGGAAATAGTTTTGTAAAAGTAGGAGATGATCCTTCACAAAGCAAGGAAGAAAAATTACTAGTAATGGCCTTGGTAGGTGATGAATACGACTACTATTATCTAAAGGATAGCCTTGAAAAGTTATTGACTAAGTTAGGTATAGAAGACAATAAATTCCAAACTGAAGAAAATAATCCAAGCTTCCACCCTGGAAGAACAGCCAATGTTTTAGTAAATGATGAAAAGTTAGCAGTAATAGGTGAAGTACATCCTTTGGTGTTAGATAATTTTGATATTAATAAGAGAGTTTACCTATTAGAAGCAAATGTTGATACTTTATTTAAATATGCTAATGACAATATCCAATATAAAGAAATTTCTAAATATCCATTAGTGGATAGGGATATTGCCTTTATCATAAATGATAGGGTTGAAGCCCAAGATATTATTGAAACAATCAGAAATAATGGTGGGGAAAATATAAAATTTGTAAAACTATTTGATAGGTATGCAGGAAGCCAAATTGAAGATGGAAAAGTTTCTTTAGCATTTAAAATAGGTTTCCAATCAAATAGAAAAACCCTTAAAGATGATGAAATTAAAGCTGCTTTCAATAGAATAGTAGAGAAACTAGAAGACTATTACGATATTGATTTAAGGAGTTAGGTATGGATAGAAACAGCTATGAGTTCAAAATAGATGATAACTCATATGTTTTGAAGACAAATAGGTCAGAAGAAGAGGCTGAAAAAATAGTTGCTTATGTTGATAAGCAAATTGATAAGGCTAAAAAAACTATAAAATACAAAAATAAGGCTGCATACACAGCCTTGGCATGTTTAAATATTGCGGATGACCTGTATGATATAGACCAGGAATTAGAACAATTAAAAGAAGATACAGCTGAAGCAATGGAACATTATGAACCTCTAAAGGCTGAATATCATGCCTACAAGGAAGACCATAAGGAAGCAGATATCTTAATAATGGATTTGAAAGAAAAATTATTTGATTTAGAAAAGGATCTAGAACGTATAAGCCTTGAAAGAGATAATTATAAATTAGAATTGGATAGGCAAAAAAACTTAGCAGACAAGTCTATTGAAGAAACAACAGATTTAAGAAATAAATTATTAGAAGAAGAAAAGAAAACTTTGATGGCTAATAAAAAGCTAGAAGAATTATTAAAAAACAGAACAGGAAACTAATGGAAAAAAATACTCTTTTAACCTTAGAGTGGGATAAAATTCAAGAAAATTTAATAGAATATTGTGCATCAACTTTAGCCAAGGACAAGGCGTCTAAAATAGTACCTTTAACCGATATAAATAAAGTGAAATTCATGCAAGAAAAAACTGCAGATGCTGTAGAGCTTATTAGAAAATATTCATTTCCACCCTTGTATGGGATACATGATTTAAAGAGTATTGCAAATAGGTTAAAAAGACAGGCTATTTTGGAGAATTATGAATTATTACAGGTAGCCGATTCTTTAAGAGTGTCTCAATCATTGAAAGATTATAAGCATGGATTTGAAGGTGATAACTTAATAGTTGATCAAATAGATAAGCTTTACTCTAATAAGAGGATTCAAAAGGAAATTGAAAGAATCATTATTGATGAAGAGACCATAGCAGATGATGCTTCTAAACAATTACTCAATATTAGAAAATCTATAAGTCAAAAAGAAGATGAAGTTAAAAGTAAGCTTCAACAATTGATTAAAAGTGACACAATCAATATTCAAGATGGTTTTGTGACTATGAGGGATGGTAGGTATGTGGTGCCTGTCAAGGCTGGAGCTAAAGCCAAGGTTCCTGGGATCACTCATGATACATCAGCATCTGGCCAAACCTTGTATATAGAACCAATGGTTGTAGTTGAAATCAATAATAAGATTAGAGACTTAGAGATTGAAGAACAAGAAGAAATTAGAAGGATTCTAAAAGAATTATCAGAAATGATAAATCTCTATAGGGAAGATATTGCCAATAACCAATATCTTCTAGTAGATATTGATTTTACCTTTGCTAAGGCCAAGTATGCCTTAGATAAGTCTTATAATCAACCAATAATAAGTGAAGAGAAAATAATTGATATTAAACAAGCAAAACACCCATTGCTAAAAGGAAAAGTTGTACCTATTGATATAAAATTAGGTGAGGATTTCAAAGCCCTTGTAATTACTGGACCAAATACTGGTGGTAAAACAGTATCTTTGAAGACCTTAGGTTTAACTATTTTAATGGCACAAGCAGGTTTATTTGTTGCATGTGATCCATTTACAAAAGTTCCAGTCTTTGATCAGGTATTTACAGATATTGGTGATAACCAATCCATCGAGCAAAACTTGTCTACTTTTTCTGCGTCAATGACCAATATAGTAAATATTTTATCTAAGGCTGATGAAAATTCCTTAGTCTTATTTGATGAGCTTGGAAATGGTACTGACCCTACAGAAGGGGCAGCCCTCGCCATGTCAATAATCGATAATCTTGTTAAAAGAAATACCTTATTAGTATCTACTACACACTATTCAGAATTAAAGCTATATGCTATGTCCACAGAAGGTGTACAAAATGCCAATGTAGAATTTGATTTAGAAAGTCTATCACCAACTTATAGGTTAATTATAGGTTTACCAGGTAAGTCAAACGCCTTTGAAATATCCAAAAGGCTAGGCTTATCCAATGAAATCTTAGCCAATGCAAGTTCTTATCTAAGTGAAGAAAATAGGAACTTTGAAGATATAATTTCTGAAATAGAAGATGATAAATTAGAACTGGATTTAGCTCTAAGAGAAGCAAGAAGTGAAAAACTTAAGTATGAGAAATTACAAGATGACTTTAATAGAGAATATGAGACTAGGAAACAAGCAGCACTAAAAGATATTGAAGATGCCCAAGAAAAAGCCAATAGAATATTAGAAGATGCTAAAGATGAGTCAAAAGAAATGATAAGACTTGCTAAAAAACAAGTGTCTTCAGGACAAAGCAAAGAATTAGATAGAGCCCATGCAGAAATCACGGATAGGTATAAGTCTGCATCTAGAAAATATGAGCAAAAGAAAGAAATTAGACGAGAAGAGTCTGATTTAAAAGAAGCCTCAGACCTTAAACTTGGACAAATTGTCAGGGTTATTTCTATGGGCGATGATGCAACAGTAATGACACTTCCTGACAATAAAGGTGATTTAATTGTACAAATGGGTATATTAAAATTTAATGTTAATATAAAAGATTTAAGAAAGACAAACCAAGACTTACAAAAAGAGAAGTCTCAGTCATCCTATAGGCAGGTTATGAAAAATGCTTCATCTAAAGAAGTAAAACAAGAACTTGATCTTAGAGGATTAAATGTAGATGAAGCCATAATAGAAGTAGAATCGTACTTTGATGATGCAATCTTGATGGGGCTTAAAAATGTAGCCCTAATCCATGGTAAGGGAACGGGTGCCCTGAGGGAAGGACTTACAAATTATTTAAGAAAATCAAGATATGTAGACCAATTTAGGATAGGTAAAGCAGATGAAGGAGGAGCAGGTGTTACAATAGTAAGCCTGAAATAGTATGAATTATAAAAATGAGATCAAAGATATACTAGTAGACTTAAATATTGGCTTGGAAAGTGAAGATATATATAACACAATTGAAACTCCACCAAATAAAGAAATGGGGGACTTCGCCTTTCCTACTTTTAAGCTAGCTAAAACATTAAGAAAAGCACCAAACATAATTTCTCAAGACTTAGTAGGTCAGATAAAATCTGATTTATTTACTGAAATAAAGGCAGTTGGACCTTATATTAATTTCTATTTGGACCAAGATAAATTTAATGAAGTAGTTTTGACTGAAGTATTTAAAGAAAAAGATAAGTATGGATCTTCTGATCTTGGAAAAGGAAAGACTATTACAATTGACTACTCCTCAACTAATATAGCAAAACCATTCCACATAGGCCATATAAGGTCTACAGTAATTGGTGATTCCCTAAAAAGAATATTGAGATTTTTATCTTATGATGTAGTAGCCATAAACTACTTGGGAGACTATGGTACTCAATTTGGAGTTCTTTTGTCAGCCTATAAAAAATGGGGGAATAAGGAAGAAATAAATGCAGATCCAATTAAAGAACTACTTAAACTATATGTGAAATATACTGAAGAAGCTGAAAAAAATCCTGATCTAATGGACGAAGCTAGAGCTTGGTTCAAAAAGTTAGAAGATAAGGATGAAGAAGCACTAAAAGTATGGTCATGGTTTAAGGAAATAAGTTTAAAAGAGTTTAATAGGGTATATGACTTATTAGAAATTGACTTTGATTCATATGATGGAGAATATTACCATTCACAATTTGTAGATGAAGTGGTTAAAGAACTAGAAGATAAAAATCTTTTAGTAGAATCAGAAGGTGCAACAGTAATTGAAATGGGGGAAGAAGAACCACCAGCAATTATTTTGAAAAAAGATGGGTCTTCAACCTATATTACTAGAGATGTAGCTACAGCCCTTTATAGAAAAAAACATTATGATTTTTATAAAAATATATATGTGGTAGCTACCCAACAAAACTTACACTTTAGAACCCTAAAAGAAATTTTAGGGAAAATGGGTTATGAATGGGAAAAAGATATAGACCATGTTCAATTTGGTATGGTTTCACTCAAAGATGGTACCATGTCAACAAGAAAGGGTAAGGTTGTATTTTTAGAAGACGTATTAAATAAGGCTATAGATAAGACCAAGGATATAATCGAAGAAAGAAATCCTGACCTTGAAAATAAAGATCAGATAGCTAAACAAATAGGTATAGGAGCTGTTAAGTTCCAAGAGTTATTTAATACTAGAATAAAAGACTATGTATTTGATTGGGACCAGGTACTAAATTTTGAAGGTGAAACAGGCCCTTATGTACAATATGCCCATGCTAGAGCTAATCAAATATTAGAGAGATTAGGACTTGAAATAGATGACCAGGTTGATTTTTCTTTATTAAAAGAAAAGCAAGAGATAGATTTAATCAAGTTAATCTATAACACACCAGAGGTGATTCTATCTGCTAAAGACAAGTTGGAACCTTCTGTAATTACTAGACATGTTACAGACCTAGCTCAAGCCTTTAACTCCTTCTACAACAATATTCACATATTAAATTCAGAAGAAGATATCAAAAAGGCTAGAGCCTTACTTGTATACGCAGTTAAGATAAATATAAAAAACCTATTATATCTTTTAGGTATACATGCTCCAGATAAGATGTAGGAGGAACCATGTTACAAGATTTTATAAATGTAAATAAAAGAGCTTTTAATAAAACTTTAGAAAATATTAAATTTGTTCCAATATTAGCCTTAGTATTATTTTTATCTAATATAGCTATGACTTTTATTATGTCCTTGTTAAGCTCAGCAAACCAAGCTTCAGATTTTATATTAGGGTTTATAAGATACATAGTTAGTGTATCTTTTGCATCTTTGCTGGTTACAATTTTAGAATATATAGTATTTTATAATAGGTTTTCTATAGATAATCTAAAAGAAGGATTTAGTAAATACCTAAATCCTTTGCTGAATACTTACTTTTACCTTACAATTGCAAATATTATATTATCAAACCTAGCATTTACACTTAAAATGCCAATTATATTTATAATTTTTACTTATGCTAACCTGGCTATTCAATCAACCATTTATGAGCAAACTTATATAGCTAGACAATCAGGAATAGATGCTATTGTTGATTCTGTAAAATTTATTATCAATAATATATTATATTGGATTTTACCAATGCTAGC
>NZ_CAMPYN010000061.1 GCF_946998255.1 uncultured Helcococcus sp.
TTTTTGTAATTGCCATACTAAATACCATAACTTTCTTTTGATTTATTAAGAAGTAGGAAATGGATCTGCCATATTTCTCTTGATAATTTTTCTATTTCTTTATTCATTGAATCAATTTCATTTTTGTATATAACACCAGTTGTATTAGTAGCCTTTGCAATCTAGTTTATATTATTTGTTGCATTTGAAATTAACCATTGTAGATCTCTAAATAAATTAATCGTCATAATATATACGCAAAAAAGACCGCAGCTTGAAACTACGGTCTAATTTTTTGTCCAAATGTAAACCACTTGGAACTATTATTTAATTTATTCTTTTTAACAAATGTTCCCATTTTAATCCCAGTTACAGTTTTTAATCTTCTGTAACCATTTATTTTACAAAGCTTTTAATTTTTTTTGTGATTATTCCCATTCAATCGTGCCAGTAGGTTTTGGTGTATAGTCATACAAGACTCTATTTACACCTTTTACTTCACTAGTAATTCTTTTTACAATATTTTTCATTACCTTAAAGTCTATATCTTCTACTTCAGCAGTCATTGCATCAACTGAATTAACAGCTCTGATGATTACTGGCCATTCGAAGCTTCTTTTCCCATCTTTAACACCAGTAGATTTAAAATCAGGTACTACTGTAAAATATTGCCATACTTTTTTATTTAATCCACTTTTTGCAAATTCTTCTCTTAGTATTGCATCGGATTCTCTTACGGCTTCTAGCCTATCTTTAGTGATTTCTCCCAAGCATCTTACTCCTAAACCTGGTCCTGGGAAAGGCTGTCTATCTACCATACTATCAGGTAGGTTTAATCTCCTACCTACAACTCTTACCTCGTCCTTAAAAAGAGTTCTTACTGGTTCTACTAGTTCAAATCGTAAGTCTTCAGGTAAACCACCGGTATTGTGGTGGGCCTTGATACCTTTTTCACTTTCTAATATATCTGGCCATATGGTTCCTTGAGCTAGAAAGTCCACACCTTCTATTTTTCTTGCTTCTTCAACAAAGACTTCAATAAACTCATTACCAATAATTTTTCTTTTTTCTTCAGGATCAACTACTCCCTTTAATTTATCTAAAAATCTCTCACTAGCATCTACATAAACTAAATTCGCATCTAGTTGATTTTTAAATACTTCAACTACCTCTTCACTTTCACCTTTTCTAAGCAAGCCATGGTTTACATGAACGCATATTAATTGCTTGCCAATTGCCTTTATTAATAAAGCTGCAACGACTGAAGAATCAACTCCTCCAGACAAGGCAAGTAATACTTTCTTATCTCCAACTTGTTCTTTGATTCTTTTTATTTGATCATTAATAAATAAATCGGCTTGGTCAAAGTTTTCTATTCTGACCATATTATCATCTCTTCTTATATCAGTCATCATATCTCCTATTTAGAATAATTAGGTGCTTTATTTGTCATTTGAATACTATGAGGATGGGATTCTAAGAAACCAGCATTGGTAATTTTAACAAATTCTGCTCTTTCAAATAGGCTCTTTAGATCTTTAGCACCAAGGTAACCCATACCACTTCTTAAACCACCTAAAAGTTGATAAATTATCTCAGAAACTTCTCCTTTGTATTCAACTCTGGCCTCTACACCTTCAGGAACAAATTTCTTGGTATCATTTTGGAAGTATCTATCCTTGCTTCCCGATTGCATAGCAGGAATAGATCCCATTCCCCTATACTCCTTATATTTAAGTCCATTGTCCTCTATAACTTTACCAGGAGATTCCTTAGTACCAGCAAATATGCTACCAAGCATAACAGTGTCAGCACCAGCAGCTAAGGCCTTTACAATATCTCCAGAATATTTAATACCACCATCTGCAATAACTGGAACATCATACTGTCTAGCTATGCTAACCACATCAGCAACTGCAGTTAATTGTGGAACTCCAACACCAGCAACAATCCTAGTTGTGCAAATAGAACCAGGTCCTATACCTACCTTAATAGCATCGGCACCAGCCTCAATTAAAGCTAGCGCAGCTTCTTTTGTGGCTATATTTCCTGCAATGACTTCAACGTCTTTATATTCTCCTTTGATATGTTTTAAAGCATCAATAATATTTTTAGAATGACCATGAGCACTATCTAAAACTAAAACATCAACTTTAGCAGCAACCAATGCTTTAATTCTATCTTCCATGTCATTACTTACACCAATTGCGGCACCAACTAGTAAATTAGCATCTTTTTCTTTAACTTTTTTAACTTGATTAGCTTGGTCTTCAATTCCCATATTTTTGTGAATTATACCTATACCACCTTGCTTGGCCATTTCGTAAGCCATGTCAGATTCAGTAACAGTATCCATACCAGCACTTAAAATTGGAATATCTAAAGATAAATTCTTTGTAAGTCTAGTCTTGATATCTACCTTATCGGGAGTAACCTCCGAATGTTTAGGAACTAATAAAACATCATCATAAGTAAGTCCATCTCTAATTCTCATAAGCATCTCCTTTTTTTTAATATTACTTAATATTATAAAGAAATAAAAAAAAAGTTGCTGAAAGTTTTTTTGCAACAACCTCTTCTTTTAAAAGTTATAATATTTAATCTATTCTCTTATTCTATAAATCCAACAAAATTTTCAACAAAACCTTCTAAAAATGCCTTTGTTTCATCTACCAATTGACCATTTTCATCAAAGCTGTCATGGATAGCTGACAATATAACTTCAGGTTGAGCCAATACATTTGCACCTAAAAATGCTAATGAAGTTTTTACTTCATAGTTTGCTCTAAGTCCTCCTGTCATAGCTAATGATGAACTTGCTACAGCTACCTTTTTACCTGTCCATTTTACATCTGTGTATGGTCTAGATCCAACGTCTATAGCATTTTTGATAGTTGCTGGCATTGCCCTATTGTACTCAGGTGTTATAAAAATGAAGGCATCTGATTCTTCTAAGTCATTTCTAAATCTTGTGTATGATGCTGGTATTTCTAAAGTACCATCATCATAGTCTTCATTGTATAGTGGTAGGTCCCCTATCTCAATAAATTTAGCTTCATAGCCTTGAGGTAAAAGTTCTGCAATTGTTTCTGCTATTTTTTTGTTGAATGAATTTTTTCTTAAACTACCTTGAATAATACCAATTTTCTTTGTCATATTTTCTTCTCTTCTTTTTCATAAATAATTCTTTTTTATCCTATAAAAGAAGATATACCCCAGGATAGTATATTAAAACATTAGTCTATCTTAATAAGGTGTTTTTCTAATAGCTTCTTATCAATTACATATAGGATGAATGTCAATATAGCCATTACTGCGTAGATGATTAGAGGTAGGTAAATAAGATTTTCACTTAGGTCTTCTATACCTGATCCAAGTATTTTAAATAAGGTGTAAACTAATCCAACCATCATTCCAACATTTATCAATAATGGGATCAATGATCTTGAACCCTTGATAGCTTGGGCTGGATTGTCCCATTCGGTATAGGCAAATAATATGCCAAAGATTAAGTTCAAGGAGCTTAAAAATGCGGCTATTACAAATGATGCTAAGAATAGGGATAGCATTATTAGTAAATCAAATTTTGCTACATATGAAATGATGAGTATGACAGGTATATTTGCTAATACTAAAAATATAGTAGAAGCTAGTATCCTACCCAATACTTGGTCTTTAGTCTTGATTGGATAAACCTTCATCATCCACATATTTTTACCTTCCCTTGAAAAAGTTGAACTTGTTAATTCTGAAGATGATCCGAAGAATAAGGCTATTGGAATAAAGCCAAGTAATACTATAGCCAAGGCCAAAGTATAATGTTCTTCTAAAAACCCTCTTACAAGCTCGAGTGAAGATTGGATATCTAATCCATCTTCTTTTCCGCCAACTAATATTCCTCCTCCGAAGAATAATGGGAAAATAATACCCATTGAAAATTTATTTATAAAATAAGTAGCATTTGAAAATATATTTTTAATGTCTTTTTTACAGATTGCCATGTATGAAGCTTGAGTTTTGTATTCTGTAAACTTTGTCTTTTTATGCTTTTTACTTACCACATTTTCATTTAATACACCTGATGCCATTCTCTTGTATCCTAATTTTACTACTATATATAAAAGTACAAGTGTAGCTGCAAGCAGTAGGAAAAAGTTTAAGGCTCTTATGCCAAAACTTTCGCCTAGTAAGGCATTAGCAAAAAGATTTACCTGTGGATAGACCTTGGTAAAGATACCTTGAGTATTGTTTATATTTTCCATTATATTTTCTGCTGACGACCCACCTATCGTAAGTTGAATAAAGAGTTGTAAGCCTACAACAAATAAAAAGAATATTATTGTAGAAATATATTTAAGTGCTTTTTTTAGGACACTGCTCCTATTTACATAGTACATTATCCAAACTATGATTAGCATTTCTATACTGATCAAAATCACAGTTACAAGGTAGGTTGAAATTAAGGCTACTAAATAAAATAGTATGCTTTTATTGTAGAATACACCTATCTTGTATATCATTGGAAATACTAGCAATATTGAAAATGCTAAAGCAGAAAAACTAGCTGATAAGATCTTGCTAATGAAAATCGAGCTGTGTTTTATCGGTAGTCTTAGCAATATTTTAGTTTCATTTGAGTAATATATTTTTGCTATATTGCTTGTTGTTGTAAATATCAAAACTGCTGATAAATATGCTGATATACCAGTTATTAGCAAGTTTTTTGCCTTGCCTAATTCTAAATATAAGTCATAATATTTAAATAAGGATTTTTGTATCAAAACTAGGTAGAACAACATTAACAAGGCAGAAAATACTAGAGCAAAGAATTTTTTACGACTTTTCTTGTCATTGAAAAATCCCTTTATATCCAGGTAAAATCCTAATTGTTTTTTAAGTAGTGTGGTTAAATCATTCATTTGTTAACTCCAAGAATAGTTGTTCTAAGTCACCATGATAGTCTGCGTGGTTTTTGAGTTCTTCTATAGTTCCTTCGGCTATTATTCTCCCCTTATTAATAATAATTATCCTATCACAGATTTTTTCTACAACTTCCATGATATGGGATGAGAAGAATACAGACTTTCCTCTGTCACACATTTCTCTCATAATATTTTTCAAGTTGAATGAAGACTTAGGATCAAGTCCAACCATTGGTTCGTCCAAAATCAATACATCCGGATCGCTTATAAGGGCTGAAATTAGAGAAATCTTTTGTTTCATACCATGAGAATATGAAGAAATATGACTGTCAAGGTCATCTTGTAGACCAAACATATCGGCGTATTTATTCATGCGCTCTTCCATGTCTTCCTTACTTACTTCATATATGTTGGCAACAAATTGAACAAACTTTCTTCCTGTCATGTTTTCATAAACTTCGGGGTTGTCAGGTAGGAATGCTATCCTCTTCTTTGCTTCATATGGATTTTTTATAACATCAATGCCACCGTCCATAATGATAGTCCCACTGGTTGCTTCAAGTAGACCAACTATCATGCTTATGGTTGTAGTTTTACCGGCACCGTTGGGTCCTAAGAATCCTAATATCTCCCCATTTCTAACTTCAAAACTAATATTGTCTACAGCAAGCTTTTTACCGTAGTCTTTTGTTAAATTCTTTACTTGTATCATAAGTCCTCCTTTGTGTATCTTAGCTTTGGTTATTATTATATCAAAGTGGGTGGGGAAAATAAATGGTTTCTGGGATTGGGGTTGGTGATTGAGATTTTGTAGATGTTTGAGTAGTGATTTTGGAAATATATGTATTGTAGATTTGGTAGTAAGAAAGATGTGGAGCAGTTTTGTAGTTTCTGAGGTGTCCCCCAAAAAGTAGAGTTTAAATTCTTATTGGTTTTATGAT
>NZ_CAMPYN010000062.1 GCF_946998255.1 uncultured Helcococcus sp.
TAAAGAAGGAGATTCGCTGCCTATCTGAAGTGCGAGACTTTAAAGAAGGAGATTCGCTGCCTATCTGAAGTGCGAGACTTTAAAGAAGGAGATTCACTGCCTATCTAAAGTGTGAGACTTTAAAGATCAATAAGGGGAGAATTAGATTTCTCCTCTTTTTTTATTAAGGAGAATATATGATCAACAATAATAATATTAAATGCCATCTTAAAAATGATGAGATCAGGTTCTATACTGTTGATTATGATTATCTTAAATATCTTCATAATGTAGATTCTGAAGTTCAATTTTCTAATGAATATAATTCATCTAGACATCCTAAACCTTTCTTAGGTATTTTAATTTTTATCGATGATATTAAATACTTAATACCTCTATCTTCGGCAAAGCCAAAGCATGCGAGATTAAATTTTGAAAATACTGGAATAGGACATTTATTAATTAGAGAAGAAATAAATATTTCAGATCATTGCGATTCTGATTGGATTGTAAAAGAAATTCCTGGTGATGAAGAGAAAAAGTATCATATACTTTCAATTTTAGAGATAAAAAAAATGATTCCATTAAGAGATGGATTCTATGAAAAGATGGATTTTGAGAAAATAGAAGATGATGAATATGTGGATTTATTAAAAAAAGAATATTTATTTTGTAGATCCAAAAAAGATTTAATTATAGAGAAGGCTGAGAAATTATATAATAATCAGGTAAATCAAAATAGTTTCGCCAGATTTTCATGTAATTTTAAAAAATTAGAAGAAGCTTCTTTTCAATTTTAATTAATCGATTATAAGAAATCTAGAAAAAAGAAGGCGGAACCCTTTTTTTTATTATTCTCAAGTTTCTCATTGTTTAGATTTAGCGAAATGTTTTATACAATAATAAACAATTCCAAAAGCAAAGTAATCTATAGTTGCATTTTTATTGTAAAAATCAATGTTATTTAAAAACAAATTTAAAATTAAAATTATTATGAAAATCTCTACCATAACAACTAATGTTTCTTTAAAACATTTTTCATATCTACCTCCAGTAATTGTAAAATTTATATTTTATTGATTATAAGATCCAGTATATGAAAAATCCCTAATTTGGAATACTTTTCCGTTTTTAAATGATTGAGCGCCTTTCTTTTTATGTTGCTCAATGTTGTCTATTGAATACCTGCCCGAATCAAATCATTTAAAACAAAGAATTCAATATCTTAAAAATTACAAGTTATATTATTTTATATATTTTGACTAAATAGAGCATACCTTACTTTTCATGCTTATTCTAGACTTTTCCCCACCTGTCATGATTCCCAACCCTCTCATGTCATATAGCTTCCAGTCTTCCCTAATTTTCCATCATTCATTCTCACCCATATCATATAAAAAACCCCGCCATCCAATTTTCTGGATTTTGGGGTCTCGTTTACTAATAAGCCTTCATCTCTAATTTAGCAGAGGTCATCTCCTCAATTATTTAATTTCTATATTTCTCCCAACTCTTCAGAAATCTCTTCAATTTGATCAATTAGAGATCCTATATAGGCTACTGTATCCTTTAGCGGTTGGTCTGTTGAGACATCAACTCCTGCGGTCTTCGCTAATTGTTCTGGGCTTTGAGTTCCACCCATTTTTAAGACTTCTTTCCATTGGTCTGCTGCAGACTTACCCTCATTTCTAATTTTTTTAGAAACTTGGGTTCCTATGGTCAAGCCAGCAGAATATGTGTATGGATATAGTCCCATATAGTAGTGGGGCTGTCTCATCCATGTCAGCTCTGCACCTTCATCTAAGACCACAGCATCTCCCCAGAACTTTTCTAGGCTTTCTTTAAATATCTTATTTAATATTTTCGCATTCAAATCTGTGCCCTGATCAACCAGCTTATATACTTCTCTTTGGTAATAAGCTTCCAATAAGTGGGTCACAAAGTTGTGGTAGTAGGTTTTAGCCACCATTTGGGATAGTACCCATCTTTTCATTCTTAAGTCATTGTTTTCATCTGCAATATTTAACAAGTGGTTTTCTACAATCAATTCATTTGTAGTAGATGGAGCTTCTACAAAGTACATTGAAGGATCTGAATTTAATATTGATTGGTTTTCATGGGTTAATTGGAAGTGGCCAGCATGACCTAGTTCGTGGGCTAGGGTCATCACGTCTGACATGATTCCATTGAAGGTCATCAGTATGAATGATGGAGTCCCATAAGGTGACGAAGCAAAGGCTCCTGTTGACTTTCCATCATTGTTGGCATAGTCTATCCACCTATTTTCAAAGGCTTCTTCCATGATAGCTATATAATCTTCACCCATAACTTGTAAACCTTCAAGTACATAGTTTTTAGCCTGGTCAAAGCTAATTTCTGCAGAATAATTTGGGTCAACTTCAATTTTCAAATCTGAATATCTAATCTCATCTAAATTATGAATTCTTTTCAAAATGCCAGCATACTTTCTCATATGTGGAGCTAGGTCTTCCATGATGACATCCATTTGTCTGTTGTAGAGGTCCCTGCTTACCTTTTGTCTATCTAACAAGTAGTCTATTACTGATTCATAGCCTCTCATTTTTGAAAGAGTTTTTTCCTTTTGAACTTGAGCATTGTAAGTTGAAGCTGTTGTATGTTGGTATTTACCTATAGTCTTAGAGAATGTTTCAAAAGCTTTTCTTCTAACTTTTGTGTTTTGGTCGTATTCGTAAGCTCCTTCAAAGCTGTTGTAGGAAAGCTTATAGCCTTTTCCATCCACATTGAAATCTGGAAATTGTATATCTAAAGACTTAGTATCATTGTATAACCTATATGGAAATGATAGGGTTGAAGATAAGGAAGTCAAGGCTTCTTCTACATCTTTAGAAAGTAACCTGTCTTTTTTATCTAACAATTCTTCAATATATACCTTATAATTTTGAATCTCTTTAGCTTTTTCTAATATATCCTCGTCCAAACTTAAAAGTTCATTTTCATAAAAGGCTAATTTCGACCCATATTTACTGCCTATAGCAACAAGGTCATAATATCTTTCAACAGCTTTTTCATCAAAGGCATTGGCTTGGACAGGCAAGGAAGCATAAGCACCAAGTCTTGATCCGTATTCATTTACCTTTATAAAGTCTTTTAGAGACTTGTCTAAAACTTCAAAATCCTTGATCTTTCCCTTATAAGCTTCAACAAAGTTATCTATAGCTTCCTTATAAGCTTCTAGATCTTTCTTATAGTCCTCTTCACTTTTATATATCAAGGACAAGTCCCAGGTTTCTTTTATATTTACATCTTCTCTTTTCATTTATTACTCCATATCTTTTGTTATTTATAAATTTACAATTTCAAAAATTCTCTAGTCCTATTTTCCTTAGGGTTTGTAAACATGGTTTCAGGATCTAAGTTTTCAAGTATCTTTCCTTGGTCCATAAAGATCACCCTGTCTGATACATCTCTAGCAAAGTCCATTTCATGGGTTACAACAATCATGGTAAATCCTAACTGGGCTAATTTTTTCATAGTTGTCAATACTTCCCCTACCATTTCTGGGTCCAGGGCTGATGTAGGCTCATCAAATAATAAGATTTTCGGCTCCATAGTGATGGCCCTAGCAATGGCTACCCTCTGCTTTTGCCCACCTGATAATTGGTGAGGTTTAGCATTTTTGTAGGCATCCATTCCTACTAGCCCTAAATAGTATAGAGCTTTTTCTTCAGCTTCCTTACGACTTCTTTTTAAAACTTTTGTTTGTCCTATGCAAGTATTTTCTAAAATATTAAGGTTGTTAAACAAATTGAAGTTTTGAAAAACCATTCCTAAATTTTTTCTATGGTCATTTTCTTCAATATCTTCATGAAGAATGTCTCTTCCTTCAAAAATTATTTGTCCTGAATCAGGCCTTTCCAATAGGTTTATACACCTAAGCAGGGTTGATTTACCTGATCCAGATGAACCAATTATAGTGATAACTTGACCCTCTTCTACAGAAAAATCTACACCCTTTAATATTTCATTCTCACCAAAGGACTTATATAAATCTTTAATTTCTAATATAGTCATATATCCTCCTAATTTCCACTAGAAAGCACGTCATGGTCTATCTTCACATATGAAGAATCGCCTTCTAGTTTTTTCTCTAATAATCTCAATAGACCTGTTATGCTCAAGGTTAGTATCAAATATATGGCTGATGCTATGAAATAGGTTTGGAAAAACCTAAAGTTTACACCGGCTATAGATTTAGTTGTAAAGAATAATTCATTAACCGAAATAACATTCAATACTGAAGTATCCTTGATATTTACAATAAATTCATTACCCACATTTGGAATAATATTCTTAAATACCTGAGGTAAGATTATATAAACCATTGTTTGTCTGTGGTTCATACCCAAGGCCTTTGCTGCTTCAACTTGTCCCTTGTCTATGGCATTGATTCCTGCCCTTACCACCTCTGCCATATAGGCTGCAGTATTTATCGAAACTATGATAAAGGCTGAAGCCATAGGTGATGTGTTTATATCAAAGAATAGTTGCAAACCATAATAGAATAACACAGCCTGCACCATCATTGGTGTACCTCTAATAACTTGAACATATATATTTGTAAGTATCTTCAATATGTTTAATAAGAAGTTAAGAATTTTATTTTTAGCCTTTGGGGCAGTCCTGATTACAGCTACTATAAAACCTATAAATAGACCTGCTATGGTACCCACTAGGGATAGTAAAACTGTTAAAAGGGTTCCCCTAAAAAACATTTGCCAATTAGATGAAAATATTGACCAAACTGTTTCTTGACTGTCACTAGTTTCTTGAATCTTTATCATTTGATCCATTATTTCTTGTTTATCTTCATTAGAAATTTCTTCTAAAATTTCATTTATTGGTTCAAGATAGCTTGATCCCTTATTTAATCCAATAGCTATTGAAGTGTCTTCTGGATTTGTTTCAAAACCTTCTTTTAACTCAACCATCTTAAAGGCTGGATTTGCCAATTCTGCAGCCATACCTTCAGGTCTTTCCGCTACATAAGCATCTATCTTACCGCTTTCTATAGCCACCCTCATAGATGAGAAGTCAGCCATTGGTTCTGAATGGATTACTTCTGGTATTTGGTCTATTACACTATCATGGAAGGTATTTAACTGTCCAACCACCCTAGCTCCAGAAAAATCTGCTAAGCTTTCTGCATTAGCATATTTACTGTCATTTCTAGTAACAAGTACTAATTTGGATTCATAATAGGATTGTGTGAAATCTAAGACTTCTTCTCTTTCCTTGGTAGGACTCATCCCAGCTATAATAGCATCTATCTTATTTGATTGAACGGCAGGTAAAAGTCCATCCCATTCGATTTTAACTACTACTAACTTCTTTCCCAATTTATCAGCCACCATTTTGGCTATTTGCACATCATAGCCATTGGCATATTCTTGCGAACCCTGTACAGGCACTGCTCCGTTACCACCATTGGTTTGGGTCCAGTTAAATGGCGCATAAGAAACTTCCATTCCTACCCTAAATTCATCCCTATTATCTTCAGCACCAATCTCCCCTAGAGGAAAGATTGAAAAAATAAGAATGAAAGACAAAATAAAAATTAATACTCTATTTTTCATCATT
>NZ_CAMPYN010000063.1 GCF_946998255.1 uncultured Helcococcus sp.
GGTATATCTTTCATAAAGTTATTTATTTTTTACTTGACTTCATATAGTTAGTCTTTTCTTTATAACAGTAATTATGAATCAAATCATTTAATTAATCAAATTTTAATATAGCTACCCCAACAGCTTCAGGTCCTGAATGTACACCAAGCATAGGTGTAAGTTCACTTTCTAAAACGAACTTAGCCTTATCAAATTCATCCTTTAACTTTTCTCTTATTTCAGACATTTCCTTGTCATTATCGGCTGAAAAGATAGATAACCAGTAGTCTTTACTATCACCAATATAGTCTTTAACTGCTTCTACTAAGGCATTTTGACTCTTCTTTTTACCTCTAGGTCTTGAAACAATACCCACCTCACCATCTATAGGTGTAAGCAGAGGTTGGATATTTAAAAGATTTCCTAACATTCCTCTATATTTATTAAATCTTCCTCCCCTAGCTACATAGGTTAGGGTTCTAAATAAGGCAAAAATATTAACCTTGTCTAAAACATTATTTATTTTTTCTAAAATCTCTTCCACTTGGTATCCTTCATCTCTCAATTTGGCTGCATAGATAGTAACCAAGGCAGTGCTTGAAGCTATTTGGTCAGTTTCTACTAAATGTAGGTTAATACCCTCATACATATGTTTTACAGAATTATATACATTGTACATACCTGTTAACTTACTTGAACAAGTTATCATGATAGCATCGGTACAACCTTCTTCTTTTAGTCTATCCAAAACTTCTATGACTTCTTGAAGTCCAGGTGTCCCTGTTTTAAGGTCCTTGTAGGTAGGCATCCCTTCATAAAATTCTCTTGATTGGATTTCCACTTGGTCTATATAGCTTTTTCCATCTATTTCTAACTTATATGGTATTAATTCAATACCGTGTTCTTTAGCTAATTCTATAGTTAAGTCTTGGGCTGTATCCCCAAAAATTGCAATTTTACTCATATAAAATACTCCTTAAATTTTTAATTCCATTTTGTTTTATAATTATTGTTCCTAGTAGTTTTGCAGCATAGGCAAAGGCTAATACTGATAGTCCCACTTCCTTATAGTTAAACTTTTCTTCTTTTATGGTTAGATTTCCTTCATTATCAAAAGCCTTATTTATATAACTGATAGCATCGGTTAAAACACTAGCAAAGCTATTGTATGATTTTTCAAGAGATTGCTGCTTAAGGCTTAAATCTGTTCCTTTTTTTATTTCATCTATAGTTAATATCTGCTTGTAAATAGATATAACTATAAGCCTTGCAATATCATCCCTATAGTACATACGACCAGGTTTCCTATCTATGACTCCCCATTTTCTATAATTTTGAATCATGGTTGCTGTTATAATAGGTCCTTCTATGACTATTGGACTAAGAGCCTGTTCAATATATTCGATAACCTGCTTGGATCGAAGCCCCTCATTTGGCAAATCTTCCCATAAGGGACATTTAAAATCTTTTATGTTTTTCAAAATTTCCTCACTTATTTTATTATCTAGTTATCATAACAAGATAATACCAAATATGAATTTTGTAGTCAATAAATATTTTAAAATAAAAGAAGATTGCTTACACAAGTGTAAACAATCTAACTTTAATCTATGTCTATTTATTCCTACTTCTAAATATCAACCTTACTATCAAACAATTAACTACAGCATGGACTATCCCGGCTGGTATGTCTAAAACTACATGTTGTTTTACTAGAACTGTAGTTGCTGCAACTAGCATAAGGTATGCAATCAATGGAAACACATATTTTCTCTCGATGCCACTCTTATACAAATATATGGATGCTAAAAGTGTATGGCACACATGCAAGGAAGGTGCTCCTGAATAATTGTTATCCACCATATAGGTAAGTTTCACTAACCTAGAAAAAATATCATCTCCTAGTAGATTAGTATCATATCTTGGCACCTCAGTTTGAAATAGCATGTATATTATATAAGCTGTTATTTGCGATAAAAATAAGGCTGCTACATATTTTCTATAATTTTCCTTATTGTCTTTATAAAGAATATAACCTGTATAGACTAATAATGGCATAAAGGTATGATATACAAGTATTAATTCTTTTATAAAAGGAATCTTGTCATCAAAATCTATTTTGATATTTGTAACAGTACCAAAGGGTCTATTAAATAATTCAAAAGTTATTGCAGAAAAGGCTGCAAAGATTAAAACATATAATAATTCTTTGTTTTTATTCAGATAAGCAGTCAATTTCTTCATAAGCATTTTTCCTTTTATTACTTGCAAGTACACTTACGCCCGCAAATACAAGCATAACAAAATTAAACATTAAAAACATGATTACTGGTGTGGCTGAACTAGGTATAAGGTTTTGTTCGATTGGTAGTTCAAGCATATATCCATAATTCACATTTGGCCAATACTTTCTCATAGATAAATTAAAGATTATTAGACCTAAATTAAAGAAATTTGTAAAAATCAAAGCTTTTACATTTTCATTTTTACCTGGTATATATTTCTTCCTAAATATTAAATCACTTATTACCCAACCCATCAATATGTGGACAATGAAAAATTGAACATTTGTATAGTGTGGGAATGAAAACTTATATAAATCAGGTAGTAACATTGCTAATAGTGATCCTAGTATACCCCAATATAGACCAATAGTCTTGATTACTGGCCTATCAAAATATATGCCGATAATCAAAAACCATACACATATCCTGCAATGGTACAAAGGTAAGCTCATAGCCCAATTAAAATATCCAGATCCAATTTGCCAGCTATATAGGACAATTTGGTCTATAAATAAAATAGCCAACATTGTATTCATAAATTTCTTATTCTTTTTTTCATCTTTAAGGCCAAAATATCCCTTGTAAATAAAATATATACCTACAAAAAATATTGCTAGCATAAGTAGATGAACTTTTCCATACTTAGGGAATACATAAGCATCTTCACTTCCCCTAAAAAAAGTCTTAAAAAACTCCATTTTAACTCCTCTTGTAATTATATGTCCTTCACATTTTAACACATATTTATTACAAATTTCTAAATAATATATTTATTTTAGTCTTTTTTTACATAGGCTATAGATATACCATTTCCCCCAACATGGGTGCCGATAACTCCGCCTATTGCAACTAGCTTTGTATCAGTTAATCCATATTTTTCTTTGGTTTCTTCCATAAATCCTTTTCCTAATTCTTCATTTGAAGTATAGGCGAAAATAACTGGATATGATGGGTCAAAGTCTTTTTCAAAATTTTTCCACAAGGCTTTTTTACCTGATTTTCTACCCCTAGATAATTTTAATGATTGTAAAATCTTATCTTCTAAAATTATACTTGGTTTTATAGATAAGGCATTCCCTATCAGCTCAATTGACTTAGGAATCCTTCCACCCTTGGCCAAATAGGTAAGGGTATCTAAAAGTCCAGAAACTGACACTTTATGTTTTAAAGATTCTATTTCATTTACAATCTCTTCTGCAGTATAACCTTGATCTCTCATCTTAACTGCATGTTCAACCAATAGCCTTTGAGCAGGTATAGCCTGGCAAGAATCTATAACGAAAATATCTTCGTAATCTATCATATTTTTAGCTAATAATGATGACTCATAAGTTCCACTTAAGCCACTTGAAAGGGAAATAACTATCACTTGGTCACTATCTTCCTTTGCCTTATTATAGATATCTAAATATAAGGCTGGGCTTGGACTAGATGTCTTTGGTAAATCTTTAGATTCTTCAAGTTTCTTGAAAAACTTTTGATAGTCTTCTAATGAATTATTAGGAAATTCTCCATCTGAAAATTCTATCTTCAAAGGTACTACATGAATATTTAATTCTCTAGCTTCATCTTGAGTGATATCTGAGGCAGAATCTGTAACTATTTGTATCATATCTTCTCCTAACTAATCTCTAGATAAAAATAAAACGAAAAACTTTTTCCTCTTATATACATAACTTTGTTCTATTTTTAAGATATTGTGTTTTTTCTTGTCTAAAAAATCTTTATCAGTAATATATTTCTTATTTAAGGCCATATTTACCCTTGATGAATTGTAGCAAGCATCAATAAGAGTTTGAGCTATTAAAAGCTCTGAATCAGACATCCTATCTGAAAAATCTTTAATGGTAAATATATAGTCATAAAGTTTTACAGCATGGATCATCATATTATATGGTGAATCAAAGGCATCTTTATAAGCCTCTTCTATCCTTTGCTTCCTATATATACCATCTCCATTATTTTCCTTTGGTAAAGAATAGGCTTCTAAAACTTTTTCAAAAAGTTTACCATCAGTAATTATCATTTCTTTGTAGTATTCCGTTAATCTTAGTAAATCTTGCTCATAATGTTCTTGCAACTTATCATCTAATTCTGGATCTCTTTTTTTTATCATGTTATAAGCTTTTAATATCAAGGATGTTGCCATAGCACCTGAAAAAGCAGATGCAGATCCTCCACCAGCTTTCGCATTACTTTCACTCAATAGTTCTAGATAATTATTAATTTCCATTAATACCTCTCCTTCATAGTCCTATCTATGCTTCTCTTCGCATCTTTTTCCTTTAGGTCTCTTCTTTTGTCATAAAGCTTTTTACCTTTTCCTAGGCCTATGTCAATCTTTATTAAACCATTTTTATCTTTAATTTCTAAAGGTAAAAGAGCCCATCCTTTTTCTACAGTTTTTGATCCTATTTTTTTAATTTCTTTTTTGTTAAGCAATAATTTTCTAGTCCTTATAGGATCAAGATTTATAAAGTTATTAGCTTGAGTATAAGGTGTGACATGCATACCAATTATGAATGCTTCACCATTTCTCACCTGGCAGTAGGCTTCTTTTATAGAAACCTTTCCCGCCTTTATACTTTTAACTTCATTTCCTTCTAAAACTAAGCCAGCTTCAAAATATTCTTCTATAAAATAATCATGCTTGGCTCTTTTATTTCTTGCTAATATTTTACTCATTTTCACCATCACTTATAATTGAAAAATCTATTTCTCTTAAATTGACATTAACATTATCTACTTTTATTCTTACTTTTTGACCTAAGCCATAGGTTTTTCCAGTATTTTGTCCAACAATTATATAATTTTCTTCGTCCAATTCATAATAGTCATCACTTAGATTTCTAAAATGAACCATACCTTCAACTGTATTTTCTAGTTCAATAAAAATACCAAATCCGGTAACTGATGATATTATACCATCATATTCATTACCAATTCTTTCATACATGTATTCTGCTTTTTTCAAATCTTCTACATCTCTTTCAGCATCTTCAGCCTTTCTTTCTGTCTCAGATACATGCTCAGCAATCTTATCAAGTTTTTTTAGATAATTTCTCTTTGCTTCTTTATAATTATTGTGAAGGCTAGCCTTTAATATTCTATGAACTACAAGGTCACTATATCTTCTAATAGGAGCTGTAAAGTGTGAATAATTTTCAGTAGC
>NZ_CAMPYN010000064.1 GCF_946998255.1 uncultured Helcococcus sp.
AAGGTTGCCTTATATTCTTTCTCTTGAACTGCACCTTCTGCTGATTCCATTGCAGAATATTCCTTGGCTGAAGATACAGGATAGAATTTGGCATCCTTAGTTCTCATATTTACTAAAACAAATCCAACATTTGATTCGTCAGCTGCAACAGATGTGTAGCCTGTGTATAGGTAAACATCATCGTCTAAGGCTAAATAGTTATAACCTTCAGTTGTTCTTAGAACATTTTTTTGAGTGAAGATGGAGTTTAAATAACCGCCTTGGTATTTACCATTCCAGTCTAATTGGTCTATAATATTTTCTGCCGAATGAACCCTATCAACCCATGTAGGGATTTCTTCTAAACTATATTTTTGGTGGTCACCATTTACTGCATTTACTAAAACTGCTCCATTTACATCTAAACCATCGAAAAAGCCAACCTTAGTTTTATAAGTAGATATTATCCAATAAGGTGTTCCTTCTTCATCAATTTCAAATGAAGCTTGACCAAGTATTTCAAAAGGATATCTCAATCTGGTATACCTATAAATATCCCTAAAGAAGTAGTCTTCTTTTGAATATTTTATTTTATTTTCTAATTTAACAAGATCAGCATCACCATCAACTATATCTATTTTTAGATAACCTGGAAGACCTTCTCTCATATTTGTAAGGTATTTAATAAAACTATTATATTTCAAAGGAGTGACCCTGTAAGGAGCGTCCTTATAATTAATTTGAGTATAGGTTGTGTCATCTATATCAAATTGTGATACTAAATCTAAAAGTTCACCCATTTTTCTAGCACCCAATTTTACAGAGGAATCTCTATCTAGGGTTGGGATTTTATCTATAGGGAGTTCTTCTATATCTTCCTTAAAATTAGAAGAAATAGGATTTATAAGTTTTGCATAGTTTTTAGATTGTATTATCCTTGCTCCAAATAAATTTAATATACCAAAGGAGACAAGCATAAAAGCAAATGCATACCTAAAAATCTTATAAGGCCTTAAAGACTTTCCGCCTATAAAAACTAAAATTGCTAAAATAGTTCCTAAATATATCCAAGCATCCCTTGAATGTATATTTAGCGAAGGTAATAAGATATAATAGCTTATAAGTGCGTACAGAAAAGCTATGGTTAAGGCTGCTTTTCTTTGTTTTTGCCTAAACTTACTTTTCATGTTTTTATCAGCCTTATTAAAGATATCTTTTATATTAAAACTATTATTTTTTTCATTGTTTTCATCATTATTCCAATCGAAGTTAAAATTCCACATACAAATTCCTTTCTGTTAATATTTTTATCATATATTAACAATTTTATTATATCATGGTAAAATTATATTAATAGAGATATTATTCATAAATTATGAAATGGAGGATATATGTCAATAGTATTAGGTATAATAGCCTTATTATTTTTATATATAGTATTAAAAATCCTAAGAGTTTCAATGTCTGTTATTATAAAATTATTATGGAATGGTGTAATTGGTTTAGTTCTTCTAGTAATTTTTAATGCTTTAGGTTCGATATTTGGATTAAATATAGAAGTGAATGCTTTAAACGCAATAGTTGCAGGTTTACTAGGAGTTCCTGGTATTGTTTTATTACTAATCTTAAATTAGGAGGGAAAATGGAAGATATTATATTAAAAAATGACCTATTTTATATGGGGGATATTGAAAATCCTACAGCCTATATAAAAATTGAAAGAGATGAAGATGGCGATTTAAGAGTTGTATCTACTTTCGTTGATGACAGTCTAAGAGGACAAGGGATAGCAGGTAAGCTTACACAAGAAGTTATAAGCTATGCTGAAAAAGAAAATCTTAAAATAGTTCCAGTATGTCCATACACCGTAAAATATTTTGAAAAACATGAAGAATACCAAGGACTTTTAAAATAAGTCCCTGGTATTTTTTATGGCATTTAAGAAATAATGAAAACTTTATCATTTTATAGTAAATATGAAAAAAATGTGCTATAATCATAGAGATATATGGTATCTATTAGGAGGGAGCAATGGTAGAAAAACAAGTTAGAATCAAAAACGAAATAGGTTTGCATGCTAGACCAGCTTCTCTTTTCATCCAAGAAGCTATTAAGTATTCTTCCCATATTGAAGTATGGAAAGATGATAGACAATATAATGGTAAATCTATTATGTCAATCTTATCTATGAGTGGTAGAAAAGATGATTTAATTACTATAAAGGCTGAAGGAGAAGATGCAGAAGAAGCAGTCGATGCTTTAGTAAATCTTTTAGAGAAGCTATAAGTAGGTATTTATGTACAAGTATATATAAACAATAAAAACTTTAATTTATAAATTAAGGTTTTTTTTGTATAGTAAGGTGGTAATATGAATAAATTAATTATATTAAGAGGAAATTCTGGATCTGGAAAGTCTACAGTTGCCAGAGCCTTACAGAGACATTTTGGAATAAATACTCTGATGATATCACAAGATAATGTATCAAGAGATATGGTTTATGCTTTAGAAGGTGGTGATGAATATACCCAAGACTTAGCTATGCATATACTTAGCTATGGACATGAAAATAATCCAATTACAATTATGGATGGGATATTTAAAAAATACCAATATGATAAATTACTAAAATATGCCAAAGATCTTTATGGAGATGAGATATATGCTTACTATTTTGATCTTCCTTTTGAAGAGACCCTGAAAAGGCACGAGACTAGATGGAAAGTTAAAGAATTCGGTAAAGAAGAAATGAAAAGATGGTGGCAAGATAGAGATTTTATAGGTTTTATTTCAGAAAAAATTATTACGAAAGAACTTAGCAAAGATGAAATAGTAAATATGATAATTCATGATATAACAAATGATTGATATTAATATTTTATTTTGTTATATTTATTTATATAAGGGAATGAAGGTCTCCCTAGTTTATACTAAACCGCACTTGTGCTGATGACTTCTACGTTGCCGTAGGATCCTCAGCTTTTTTTATGGAGGAAATTATGTATTTATCTTTAGCTTTGATATTTATTTTGGGTATAATATCAAATTTTATATTTAAGAAAATTAAATTACCAAGTTTAATTGGCATGATAGTATCAGGAATTATAATAGGGCCCTATGTCTTAAATTTAATTGATGTAAAAGTATTAAACATGTCTGCAGAATTAAGGACTATTGCCCTTATAATCATTTTAACCAGGGCAGGACTAACCTTAAACTTAGGCGACTTGAAGAAGGCTGGTATCAGGTCTATATTACTGGCTTTCATACCTGCTAGCCTTGAAATACTAGGCATAACAATATTTGCCCATTTGATTTTTAAAATAAGTTTATTAGAAGCAGCCTTACTGGGTTCAGTCTTAGCAGCAGTATCACCAGCTGTTGTAGTGCCTAGAATGATAAAGATTATTGAAAAAGGATATGGCAACAATAAAGCTGTTGGCCAAATGATACTTGCTGCATCATCAGTAGATGATATATATGTCATAGTAATTTTTACTTCAATCTTATCCTTGTTTACAGGAACTGCCAATAATGCTTATTTATCCTTTGTAAATATACCTGTATCAATTATTTTAGGTGCTTTCATAGGTTATCTAACAGGCATAGTAATATCAAAATTATTAAAGAAAATAAAACTAAAAAATTTGGAAAAAAGTCTATTTATTTTAGCTATTTCTATGCTTCTTTATTATTTAGAAATGCAAATTACCAGTCCTATCAAATACTCATCATTAATTTCCATTATGGCTATGGGTATGACTATAAATATGAAAGATGGAGACTTAAAAAATGATATACATAAAAAATATAATTATTTTTGGTCTATTTTTGAAATCTTTTTATTTACACTTGTAGGAGCAAGTATAAATATTTCTTATGCTAAGGATATGTGGCCTTTAGCACTACTTATAATAACTATAGGCCTAGCCTTCAGGATACTAGGAGTAATGATCTCTCTAATATCTTCAGATTTAAATAAAAAAGAAAAAACTTTTTCTATGCTAGCATACTTACCTAAGGCTACTGTGCAAGCTGCCATAGGTGGGGTAGCCTTGTCTTATGGTCTTGATAAAGGTGATTTAATTTTATCTGTTGCTGTTGTATCAATTTTATACACAGCTCCACTTGGTGCTTTATTAATAGACAAGACCTATAAAAAGTTTTTAGAAAAATAATTTTTAAGATTAGTAATATTAGGTGTATAATTATATATATAAATAAGAAAGGGGCTTAAATATGAAAATTGCTTATAAGGCAAAAAAAATATTTGCGGAAAATGAAGTATTTGATAATGCTTTTTTAATTGTAGAAGATGGTAAAATTTCATCTATAGAAAAAAATTATGATGGTGAATATGTAGATTACTCAGATAAATATCTAGCAGCAGGATTAGTAGATACCCATGTGCATGGTTATCATAATGTAGATATTACTGATGGGGAACCAGGTAGTTTGAATACAATGTCTAAGGGTGTCTTACAAATGGGTGTTACATCATTTTTACCTACAACTCTTACATCATCATATGAAACTTTAAATAATGCTGTTAAGGTGATAGGTGAAGAGTACAAGCAAGTTGAAGGGGCAAAAGTTCAGGGGATATTTATGGAGGGTCCTTTCTTTACTGAAGAACATAAAGGAGCACAAAATCCAGCCTACATGTCAGATCCAAGTATAGAAAAATTAAGACATTGGCAAGAGCTATCAGGTGGATTAATTAAAAAAATAGCTATAGCACCTGAGAGAAAAGGATCAGTAGAATTTATTAAAGAAGCTAAAAAAATGGGAATTTATGTAGCCCTAGCTCATTCTGATGCAGGTTTTGATACTGCTATGGATGCAGTAAATGCAGGAGCAAATATATTCATACACTTATATAATGGTATGAGAGGCTTACACCATAGAGAACCTGGTATGGTTGGGGCTGCATTATATTCAGATGCTTATGCTGAACTAATTTGTGATGGCCACCATGTGCATCCTGCTGCAGCTGGAATAGCTATGAAAACTAAAGGACATGATAATATCTTACTTATAACAGACTGCATGATGGCAGGTGGTATGGGTGAAGGCAAGTCCAAGCTAGGCGAATTTGATGTAATTGTAAAAGATGGACAAGCAAGATTAGAAAATGGTTCTTTAGCGGGATCTATCTTAGATTTAATTGATGGAGTAAAAAATGTCTATGATTGGAATATAGCAGATAAAAAACAAGCTATAGATATGGCAAGTAAAAACGCTGCTGCTTCAGTTGGAATTGATGATAGATGTGGTATCTTAAAAGATGGACGAGATGCTGACTTTATAGTATTAAATGAAGACTTGTCTTTAGTTGAAACTTATTTAAATGGTGAATCTGTTTATAAAGCTTAAAGTTTATATTTTACAGGTAATAGATAAAAAGGGGCTGTTGCATAAGTCCCAAACACAAAAAAGACGAGGAAACTTAAAAA
>NZ_CAMPYN010000065.1 GCF_946998255.1 uncultured Helcococcus sp.
TTCAGTAGCATGGCCTTTTTCTTTGGTATATCTTACATCTACATAATTAAAATATTCTGATAATTTTACTCTTAGATATTCTTCTTTCTCCTTACTTTCAGATCTTCCAGATTCAGGATTAGCAATCACTAAAATATTATCCAATTTATCCATATATACTCCTAATAATTTTTAAATAATCCCTTAGTCCTGAATTTTGGTGACTGGGTAAAACTTATTCCTAAATTTCTTAATAATTCTTTATCATTTGCTTCCAGCATAACTGTAGAATGTCCTTCCAATCCCTTTAATTTATCTAATTGAGTTAAAGCTTGGTGGGATAAAGGATTTGTTGTGGCTGACATAGCAAGAGCTATCATAACCTCATCTAAGTGTAAGATAGACTTATCTTCAGATTGTAAACCATCTTTTAACTCAAGTATTGGCTCCAAAATATTTGGTGATATAAGTGGTATATCATCATTAATATTAGCATAGATTTTTAAGGCGTTAAGTATACAAGCAGATGGAGCATTGAGTAGTTTTGTTTGTCTTCCTTTAACTATTTTCCCGTCTTGCAGCTGCAAAGCAAAAGCTGGTGATTGACTTTCCTTAGCTTTTTTTCTTGATCCTGATACTACCTTACGAATAGCACTAGAAATTTTCAATTGTTTCATTAAAAGCTCTATTTTATCTAACTCACTCCTGCTTGCTTTACCAGTTTTAATATCGCATAAGCTATCAAAATATCTTCTTATAATCTCTTGTTTTGAAGCCTCTTCTACAGCCTTATTATCTTCAATACAAAATCCTACCATATTTACACCCATATCGGTAGGTGATTTATATGGTGAATAACCCATGATTTCTGTTAAAATAGTTTCTAAAATTGGATAAGCTTCAACATCTCGATTATAATTTGTTGCCATTTGCCCATAGGCTTCTAAATGATATGGATCAATCATATTTACGTCATTTAGGTTTGCCGTAGCTGCTTCGTAAGCAAGGTTTACTGGATGTCTAAGATTTAAATTCCAAACTGGAAAGGTTTCAAATTTTGCATAACCTGCCTTTACTCCCCTTTTATTTTCATGATACATTTGAGATAAACAAACTAAAAGCTTGCCTGAGCCAGGTCCAGGACCTGTAACTACAACTAGGGGCTTTTTGGTCTTTACATACTCATTTTTACCAAACCCTTCATCACTAACTATTTTATCAACATTATGAGGGTAACCAAAGATTGTATATGATAAGTATGTCTTAATCCCCATAGAATTTAGGTATTCTTTAAATTTAATAGCATCTGGTTGGTTTTCAAATTGATTTATCATGACTCCAGCTATATCAAATCCTACATTCATAAAAGAATCTATGAGTCTTAGAGTTTCTCCATCATAACCTATACCTAGGTCTCCTCTTATTTGATTATTTTCAATATCGTGGGCATTTACAACAATGATGACCTCTGCCTTATCTTTAAGCTTTAGAAGCATCTTTAATTTTGCATCTTCTTCAAAACCAGGCAATACTCTTGCAGCATGACCATCATCAAATAATTTACCGCCTAATTCTAGGTATAGTTTATTATCAAATTTATTAATTCTTTCTAAAATATGTTCTGATTGTAATTTTATGTATTTATCATTGTTAAAAGCTTTTGTTTTCATATATTTCCTCTTTTTATATATACAAAATTATACCATAATTACCTGTATTATAAAGATAAAATAATATATAATAGTATAAAAGGATAGGAGGAAATATGCACACACCATATGTAAAAGTATTAGTTCCTAAAAAGAAAAGAATAGCACTTGTAGCTCATGATGACACCAAGACTGAATTGTTTGCTTGGATGCATGATAAAATCGACATCTTAAAAAAACATAACTTATGTGGTACAGGTACTACTTCTACTATTATTAGAGAAAATTTTGACTTAGAAATAAAATCTTACTTTAGTGGGCCTCTAGGTGGCGACCAACAAATTGGTGCCGCCATATCAAAAGGAGAAATTGATATTTTAATATTTTTCTGGGACCCTATGTCTGCACAACCACATGATCCTGATGTTAAAGCTTTATTGAGGACAGCAGTACTTTATGATGTACCAACAGCCCAATCTCCAACCGGTGCTGATTTCATCTTTAACTCTGAACTTATTGACCAAGAATATTATAAGTATATTCCAAACACTGCAGTAAATGTAGAAGAAAGAGTAGACCAATTATCTTAAAACAAAAGAAAAGATCTTTGCTAATAATTAATATTAACAAAGATCTTTTTTATTAAAATTCTATTTTTACTATAAATAAATCACCGATTATATCTATAGTAAATTTACCATTTTGTAGTTCTGTTAGAGATGATGCAATAGATAATCCTAAGCCTGATCCTTCAGTATTTCTAGACTCATCTCCTCTTTTAAATCTTTCCATTAATTCAGATGGAGATATATTTAGGGCATATTTTGATATATTTTTAATAGTTAGAGTCCTATCCTTCATATCCATATAAACCCTAGTTCCTTCTAAAGCATATTTATATATATTTGAAAAGACATTTTCAAATATCCTATAAGTTTGCTGACCATCTAGAGAAAGTATTTCTTCTTCATCAGGAATATTCACTATTAATTCTAAATCCTTTTCTTCAAATTTATCTATCCATTCTCCCAAGGCCTGATTGAATATCTCTCGTAGATCTATGTCTGTGAAATGTAAATCTACATTGTTAGAATTTAATTTCGATACTTCAAAAAGTGATTCTATCAAAGATTTTAGCCTCAATGATTTTTGATGAATAGTTTCAGCATATTTTCTTATATCTTCAATATCCGTATTTTCATCATTTATCAGCTGTGAATAGTTGATTATAGATGTCAAAGGAGTTTTTAAATCGTGACTGACATTTGTAATCAATTCAGTCTTCATTCTTTGTGATTCTATTTGCTTTTCTACAGCTGTTTCTAAAGAATCTCCCGCCTTATTAATATTGGCAGATAATTTTTTTAGAGAATTCTTATCTGAAACTCTATATTCATAGTTACCTACTGAATATTCCTCACTTATATTTTGTATTTCTTTTATATCGCCATATATCTTTTTAGCTATCTTGTAAAATATTAGTAGAGGTATAAGCCCTATTAGAAAAGCTATTGGAGAATTAAATAGCAATACGGAAAATATAAACCAAAATCCAAGTATTAAAGTAAAGATTCCAACAAATACTTTTCTATCACTAATATCTACAAGCCTTAAAAAGGACAATATTATATTCTTTATTTTTCTAATAAACCAAGACCCTATTTTATATATAATAGAATTTTGTATTAAGAATGTTTTGTAACCCTTATAATATATAGATTTAAGTCCAATTGAGAAATAAATAATAAGAATAGTCAAAACTGTAAAAACTACAGCTAAGGATAGGGTAAATATTAATTTATTTTCAAATATCCTATATATTATATCTGTAATTTGACTACTATCTACAATGTTTTTTAGTAGAGTAACACCTATTACCAAAATAATTGGTATTAAAATCATAAGCACTTCTATAGGAATTTTTTTCAATCCTTCAAATACATCATTTTCCTTAAGTTTATGATAGTTCAAGGCCATAATATATATGAAAATAATCACTGAAAAAGCTATTACTCCCCCTAAAAGCTTAATTAATGTATTTCCTGTATTTATATATTGCTCTTGAGACCTATATAAATAACTATTTTCATTCAAATCATAAAAACTTATAATTTCCAAATTTTTACTTTCGTCATAGTTTTTAAAAATAAGATTAAAATCTTTGATTATATTTTCTGCATATAATTTTATTTTACCTTCTGAAAAATCATCTTTGTTAGTTAAAACTGTAGCCTCTTCATCTCCAGATTTTTTTAATCCTATTATTAGTATTTTTTTCTTAGCATAAGCACTAGAAATATCTTCTATACTAGAGAAATCACTTATTGAATCATATTTTTTAATTGTATTTCTTTCTACGTTTACTAACTCTTCATCTTCAGCTTTGTCATAAGTTACCAATTTTTTTACACTAGCATTTTTGAATTCTAAGTATTCTTTATATTCATCTTCATTTTCAAAACCTAAGATTTGATCATTATTTGTCAACGCAACCAATTTAAAATTGTGTTTATCCATATAGGCTTTGGTAAATGGTCTATTAGAAATTATTTCATTTTTTCCACGATACTCAATATCATTCAGCCCAAAAATACCATTTCCATTTCGTTCTAATTGGCTTCTCAAATTACCTAACTGGTTCATGACTCCTGGAGATGCCCCTATATCAGCCTGGGTATACTTACTTATGTCTACATTCACTATACCTAGAGAAAATACTAAGATTATTATGCCTAGGATAGAAAATATTATGGACCTACTATAGGCCTTATTTTTGTTATTCATTTTACCTCCTACTTGGATCTACAAACTTGTATCCAATTCCCCATACAACTTGCAAATATTCTGGTTTATTAGGGTCAATTTCGATTTTTTCTCTGATTCTTCTTATATGTACAGTCACAGTTTTAGTATCTAGGGCATACTCCCCCCACACATGTTCGTATATTTCATCACTTGTAAAAACCCTATTTGGCGAGGACATCAAAAGTTCTAAAATACCATATTCGATTTGAGTCAAGGCAACAATATCTCCATTTACTTCTATATTTTTTTCATATTCATTTAAAGTTAAATTTCCAATTTGGATACTTGAACCATTCCTTACTTGCTGACTTTTATCTTTATATGAATAAAATCTTCTTAAATTTGATTTAACTCTTGCAACTAATTCCAAGGGGTTAAATGGCTTAGTTATATAATCGTCTGCTCCAATATCAAGACCCAATACCTTATCATAATCTTCTCCCTTAGCTGACAAGATTATAATTGGCACATAAGAAATTTCTCTTAGTTTTACTATGGCCTCTTCACCAGTCATATTAGGCATCATTAGGTCCATAATGATTAGATCAATTTCTTCATTTTTAAATTTCTCTATAGCCTGCAGACCATCTTCCGCATACAATACTTGATAGTTTGCATTATTAAGATATATTCCTATAGAATCTCTTATAGCCTTATCATCCTCTGCAACCAGTATTTTATATTCTGACATCTCAACCTCCACTATCATATTAACAAAGAACTTTTACTTATTAACTAATTAATTGTTACAAAATTATAAATATTATCATTCCTAATTTTATTATAAGATATATTGACTAAATCTTTTTTAAACATAAAAAACTCTTTTAATCTATTATAGATCAAAAGAGTTTTTTACATAATATTATTTTATTAATTAACGGCTTCCGCCACCAAAGCCACCACCGAAGGATCCGCCTCCTCCACCAGTGAAGGTACCTCCACCACTACCTGAGAAGGATGCCTGTCTAGCAGATGAAT
>NZ_CAMPYN010000066.1 GCF_946998255.1 uncultured Helcococcus sp.
TACCTCTTCATTATTCATATTCGGTTAAGCAGGTTGGGCAAAACGTCCGTGTCACGAGCTAAAATGAGTGTAATGGTGCAGGTAGAAACTACAAATTAAAAGAAAGAGGGTAATAAAATGATATCTATAGGAATAGATATAGCAAAAGAAAAGTTTACAGTCTGTGCACTAGAACAAGGTAGCAAAATCATTTGGAAGCCTTTTGATGTTCATCTTAAGAAAACAAAAGTAGAAGAATTTTTAAAGAAACTAGATACTTTAAATGAAGAAGTAAAAATAGTTATGGAAGCAACAGGTAAATACCATTTTCCAATCCTCTATGAATTAAAAGACAAAGGATACTTTGTAAGTGTAGTAAATCCTTTAAAAATGAAACAGTTTTGTCGAGTACTTAACTTTAGAAAATCTAAAAATGATAATATAGATACCATACAAATAGCCGAATATGGTTTAATGTACTGGAAGGAATTACAAGAATACAAAGTGGATTCAGAAAATTTCAGAGTCCTAAAAGAATTAAACAGATCCTATCAGCACTATATGGACTTAAGAATTAATCAAATGAACTTCATAGACCTAACAATAGGCCAAACATTTTCAGGAATAAAAAAACTAATTCCACATGGATCTAATGATTTTTCAAAAGATAAACTATTAGACTTCTTAGAAATATGGTGGCATAAAGACATAATATTAGAAAAACCAGAAGAAAAATTTATAGAAGATTTTAAAAACTGGGCAAAAGAAAAGAGATACCATCCTAATGCTGATAAAGCTAAATCCATATACAAGCTTGCAGAGGAGAGTATCTCAACTCAACCTTCTAGTAACTCATATATAAAAATGAACATACAAGAAGGAATAGAATTGATAAAACATATAAATCAAATTCTACATACTATTTTATCACAAATGATAGAAATTGCCGAGCCCTTAGAAGAATATCAAGAAGCAAAGCAATTTTCAGGAATATCAGATAAATTAGCAGTGCAAATTACAGCAGAATTTGGAGACTTATCAAAATTTAAAAACAAAAAAAGTTTAATATCCTTTGTAGGAATAGATTCACCGCCATATGAGTCAGGGAATTTTAAAGCAGACCAGAGAAAAATAACAAAAAGAGGCAATGCAATACTAAGAAAAGTAGGTTATCAAGCTATGAAATGCATGATGAGTGCTAAAGATCCTGAAAATTATATATATCTGTATATGGTAAAAAAAGAAAAAGATGGAAAAGCTAAAAAAGTATGTAAATTTGCAGGACTAAATAAATTCTTAAGAATCTACTATGCAAAAGTCATGGCGTCAAAACAAGAAAAGAAGTTGTTAAAAGTAGCCTAGAATTAAGAATACAATAGTTAAAACAAGCCGATAATAACCGGCTTATTTGTTGTGCTCAAAGTTAAACTCTAAATATCAAGGAGAAAAAAATTAATTTATCTTTTCTCCTTGACTTTTGTTAGCAGGTTTTTTTGGGATATTATAAAGGCTGATTAATAGTGATATCCATATCTACTTATCCTCAAAAATTAACGAAAGGTCTATCGAAATAATCGACCTATCCTCAAAAATTACCGAAAGGTCTATTAAATCCATAGACCTATAATTAAAAAATAACGAAAGGTCTATCAAATCCATCGACCTATCCTCAAAAATTAACAAAAGGTCTACAAATTCAGAAAATCTTTCTCAAAACATATTATCTCCTCAAAACAATTTATCTTTCCAAAACACTCAAGCTCTTCAAAACTCCTACATTCCCAAACAATCAAATTCCTTTCCACAAAAATCCACATTCTATAAATTCAACAAATTATTCCTAAACAAATTTCCACACCACCATAGAACAAACGTTCTATATATGCTATAATTTTACTGAGGTAAATATGGATAAAGTAAGAGTGTGCCACATGGCTGATTTTCACTTGGATTCTAAGCTAAGTGGAAATAATGAAATTAATAAAGAAATTAATAAAAAGATTTTTTTATCTTTAGTTGAGATTTTTAAAATGCTAGAACTTTCAAAGGTCGACTTGGTCTTGATTGCTGGGGATTTTTATGAATCATCTTCTACAGATTTTGGACTTTTATCAAATATCAAGGAAGTTTTTGCTAAGTTTCCAGGAAAGATTGTTATCAGTCCCGGTAACCATGACTATGTAAGTATTGAATCTGCCTACCATGGACAATGGCCTTCTAATGTACATATATTTTTAAAAGAGGAAATAGAATTTATCGAGTTCACAGATTTAAATACTAGAGTTTATGGCTTTGCCTTTAATCATTCTCACATATATGAAAGAATACTGGGTAATTTTGATGGTTCACAAGTTGACCAGACTTTTATTAACTTGGGAGTTTTCCATGGTCAAATGGACCAAACTATGAATAGTTTTCATCCTATATTCAAGGAGGACATTGAAAATTCTAGTCTAGATTATATTGCCCTAGGGCATATTCACAAGAGAAGTCCTATTGAAAAGCTTGGAGATACCTATTATTCTTATTCAGGAAATCCGGTAGGAAGATCCTTTAATGAACAAGGACAAAAAGGAATCTATCTGGGCGATATATCTAAACAAAAAAATAATTTGCATTTTTATAGTGTAAATAATGGAGAATTTTATGATTTCACTATAGATATTAGTGATATAGAAGACAATGGTGAATTGGCAGAATTTATAAAAAAGAAATTGAAAGAGAAATTTTCCGATTCCTATTCTAAAAATTCTTATAGGATTTTCCTGCAGGGAGCAATTAAAAGTGACTTTCACCTAAACCTAGATTTAGTAAAAGAAAATCTTGGACATATAAACTACATTGAGTTTTACGATGAAACTAAAATTAGAATTGATTATGAAAGTTTAAGGCGTGAAAAAACTCTAAAGGGAATCTTTGTAGATAATGTGTTAAGTCTTGATTGTCCCCAAGAAGACAAAGATGCTATTTTAGACCTAGGAATGAAAACTTTTGAGGGCTTGCTATGATTAAAGAAATATATATTAAAAATTTTGGTAAGTTTCAGGATTTTAAACTTAAATTTAATACTGGAATAAATAATATAGTTGGAGATAATGAGTCTGGAAAGACAACCATCATGGACTTTATATTGATGGTATTTTATGGAGCTGGTTCAACTAGAAAGAAAAATCTTTTAGAAAACTTAAGAAAAAAATATGATCCCTGGAATGGCCAGCAAATGCAAGGCTATATAGTGATTACTAAAGATAATATAGACTACAGAGTGGAGAGAATTTTTAAATCTACAGATACTACAGACATAGTTAAAGTCTATAACAATACTACTGGTGAAGAAATTTATCTTGAAGATCCTAAGTATCCAGGAGTCCATTTTTTTTCTTTATCAAGGGATGCCTTCCAAAAGACTTTGCATATATCTTCAGAAGAAGTTGCTATCAGTAATTCTGGTAAAAGGGATGAAATAACTGAAAAGCTAATTAACCTTGTTACAAGTGGTGATGAGGATGTATCCTATAAAAATGCTATTGATAGTTTAAATAAGAAAATCCAAACTTATACTAGCCTAAGAGGTGATAAGGGTATCCTTGAAGAGGCTAAAAATGAACTTGAAGACCTATACTTAATGTTAGAAGAGGCCAAGAAGGATGAGAGAGACAAGCTCGCCCTAGTAGACCAAATAGATGAAATCAAACAAGAGAAAGAAAATATTGAAAAACATTTAGATAAATTAAAATTGCACAAGGAAAAGAAAAGAGAAAGGGATTCTATTGTAAGTCAAATTGATAAGTTAGAATACCAGCTAGCTCTGGAAGAGGAAAGGCTAGAAAACAACCAGTATAAGGACTTAGAAGAAGAGATAGCAGATAAAAATAGTAAGAATATTATCACAGATTTTAACTTGCTAGATGGGTCTCTTCTAATTGCCCTTATATTCCTTGTATTGAGTAAATTTTCAAATCTCATTTATATAGCTATTTCTCTTGCCTTCTTAATTTTATATAGCTATAACCAAAGTGTTAAAAAGAAAAATAAGCAAATAGATCTTGAAAAATTAAATGAAAGGTATAAAACTGACAAAGACAAGGCGAAAACTATATTTTCTAGAATAGACCTTTTTAAAAATGAGCTAAACTATATGAACCAGGCTGTATCTGAACTGGACTATGAAATATCAAGGAAGAATGTCCTAACTTATAATGAGATAGGCCAGGAAGTCTCAAAGCTTGAAGTTGAGTCTAAGACCCTGGAAGAAAATATAATTTCTATAGAATCAATGGCAAAGGAAAGGTACAGGGGCAAGGAAAATGTATCTAGTTTAGAAAAAGATATTGAAGTCCAAAAAGACCTTGTAAAAAAATTAGAAAAAGAAAAAAGTGTGTTAATTTCAACAAGAGAAATTATGGTAAAATCCTTCAAGGAAATAGAAAATGATTTTTCTAAAGATTTAAACCAGCTGGCATCTAAGATAATAGAGGAAATCACTGCAGGTAAATATGAAAAACTCCTAGTGGATGAAAATTACAATATTAGACTTTTAGATAAAGAGACTAATGAACTAAAATCTTGGAGGTATCTAAGTTCAGGAACTATTGACCAATTTTATTTGGCTATTAGACTAGCCTTGATAAATTTAATCATAGAAGAAAAAGAAAATAGGATCTTATTATTAGATGACATTTTTATGAGATTTGATAGTAATAGAAAAAATCATACAAAAAATATTCTTATAAAATCAATGAGAGAATTGGACCAAGTATTGATATTTTCAAATAAAGCCATAATTGAAAATGTTAATATTATAAATATATGATTTTAAAGTTATATTATAAAGCAGCCATACATTTTAAATGATATGGCTGCTTTATAGATTAAGTTTATGAATTTTTTATATTTTTCCAAGCTTTAAAATTTTGTAATTCTTCATGTAGTTTTTTTAAGACATTAGAGATTATATATACATCATCCGTGTAACCTATAAAAGGTATAAAGTCAGCGATTAGATCTAAGGGAGATAGAAAATATATAACTGCTGCCATAGCAGATATTATAAATCCCTTTGGTATTACAGTGTATTCTCTTTTAATATAGGCCTGGATAAGTTCTAGGAGCAACTTAAAATCTTCATAGATAGTAGAAAAAGTAGACTTATCTGATACTAGTCGATTTGCCTTGTCATAAGCTTCAGAAATATTTTCATCAGTTTTGTTTTGGTCATCTATCACTTTTTTACTATCTCGTTTAAAGTTTTCATATATCTTTTTAGCTTTTCTTGTATTAAAAATTAATTTTCTCATTTTCATAGTAACCTCTGCATTTCTTATATAATATATGTATACCTT
>NZ_CAMPYN010000067.1 GCF_946998255.1 uncultured Helcococcus sp.
TAGGAATTCATTTTGCACCACCTTTCTCCCGAATATTGTATCATATTCGGGAGAATCATTCAATTTAGATTATCATATTAATATTTATTCTCTTTACATTTCTTCCTATTGTTTCGACATAATACCCTCTAAACCAAATATTTCTATTTCCTTGTACTTTAAATGTTCATGTCAATCAAATATTGTCAGACTACATCAATTTTATCACGGGAGGATTTTTTCTTGAAGCAAAAACTATTGATTCCCCTGGCATAGCAAGGGGTTTTGTTTTGGTAAAACCACAAAAAAAGCTGGTATTAACCAGCTTAAATTTAACTATTATAAATTTCTCTATCAAGTTCATCTTCGCTTGCTGCAACTATTACTGCAGCAGATGAAGCAGCAGTTACGTTTGTTGCTGTTCTTCCCATATCAGCAAGTGATGAAATCGGCGCAAGAATTACTACCATTTCTACAGGAAGTCCCATAGCTGCAAATACTGCAGTTGTAGTAATGGTTGCTGTTCCGGGTACTCCTACGGTACCAAGTGATACTAGAAGAGCTACAAGGATTAACTTTATATAATCCCCTGTTCCGTATCCAAGGTTTAAGACATTTGATGTAAGGATAGCGGTCATCACTGGCCAAAATCCTGCACAACCTGGCATTCCCATGGTTGCCCCGGCTGGTGCCACAAAGGATGCAATTTTTTCAGATACACCTAAGTTCTTTTCAAGATTATCAACATTTGCAGGTATAGATCCTACTGAAGATTGGGTTGTAAAGGCAATTGCCTGTACAGAAAAGTTTTTCTTAAAGAACTTAAATGGATTTACCTTAGCAAAAAGACTTAATAGTGCCCCAGTTGTCACATAAGAATGTATAAAGCTTGCAAGGTATGTTAGTAATAAAATAAATACCAATGGCTTTATAGCTGTGTAGTCAATTCTTGCAATTGCTGATGCAATCAAAGATAGTACTGCATATGGGGTAAAGCTAGTCACAAGACTAACTAACCTATTTATAATTTCAGAAAAAGCATTGATAAAGTCTACAAATGGTTTAACTTCTTTTTCCTTACCTCTTTCAATTAAGCTTAGGGTCACAAAACCAATTAGAACCGCAAAGATAATTATTGGAATTACCCTCCCATTTGCTGCATCGGCAATTATATTTTTAGGGAAAAAGTCAATCACCGCTTGTGCAAATGTTGGTACTTCCTTAGCTTCAGCAACAGCTGGAAGTGGAATATTAGAATCTTTACCAATCTTAAAAATAACTGCTAAAATTACTCCGAGTAACGATCCCAATACATTGTGAAAACTTAAAATCCCAACGGTTTTTAGACCAATTGATTTAAGTCTATTTATAGATTCGTTTGAAATAACCACCTTAATTACAGATGCTAAAAGTAATGGAATTACAAGAGCAAAGAGCATATTTGCATATATTTCCCCAAAAATTCCAAATAGTTCGGTTTCTCCCTTAAAGATAAATCCAAGGCCAATTCCAAGAATCGATGCAGCAATTACCCTAATAGAGAAGGATATTTTCTTCTTTTTCATCAAGCTTAGGACATAAAAAAGTGCCAAGCCGACCAATAGTGCTAAATACTTCATAATAACTCCCTTCAATGTTTTATTTAATAACATAAAAAATGTGAATAATCCGCTTTCAACAAAGGACGAATATCATCGTATTCCTATTTTATAATTTCTAAAAATAGCAAACTCAATCAGGGTCAACAAGCTCCAATCCTTATAAAATACAACCTGAGATTAGTCACTCAAATTTGTATACCCCTGCTAAAAATACCTAAACATAAAATTAAAATAATTATTTTTAAAAAATGAACTGGGATTCACATTAATCCCAGTTTCATAATTAGTTATTTTTAATATAGTTTAGATCCTGCTGGAATATTTCCATCCAACATTAACAAGTTTAACTTCTCTTCACCATCATATTCATATACAGCTGATATAATCATTCCTTCTGAATCAATCCCCATCATTTTTCTTGGTGGTAGGTTTGTGATAGCTACTAGTGTCTTTCCTATTAATTCTTCAGCAGAATAATAGTCTTTTATACCTGAAAGAATTGTTCTTTCTTTATCAGAACCATCATCTAATGTAAATTTCAATAACTTCTTAGATTTTGGAACTTCTTCACAATTTATAACTTTCACTACTCTAAAATCAGATTTAGAGAATGTTTCAAAGTCGATCATATCTTCAAATAATGGCTCTACTTTAACTTTTGATAAGTCCAATTTTTCAACTTGAGAACATCCACACTCTTGGCTAGCTTTTATTAACGGATCGGCATTTGCTGCTTTATCCTTAGCTATTGGCTTCATTGTTGGGAATAATAGAACATCTCTAATAGTAGTTTGGTTGGTTAAGAACATAATAAGTCTATCTACACCGATACCTAAACCACCTGTTGGTGGTAAACCGACTTCAATAGCATTTAGGAAGTCTTCATCAAGTAAGGTTGCTTCCTCATCTCCTGAGGCTCTAAGTTCTAGTTGGTGTTCAAATCTTGATCTTTGGTCTTCTGCATCGTTAAGTTCTGAATAAGCATTAGCTATTTCTTTACCCATTACGAAGGCTTCATATCTATTTGTGAAATCAGGATTTTCTGGATTTCTCTTTGCTAGTGGTGATACTTCAACCGGATGTTGGGTAACAAAGGTTGGTTGTATCATCTTGTCTTCACAGAATTCATCAAAGAAAGCGAATATAATATTTCCTAATTTATCACTTTCTTTAACTTCTAATTTATAGTCTAAAGCTAATTTTTTAGCTTCTTCAAAATCAGTAATTTCATTGAAATCAATTCCAACATGTTCTTTTATAGCATCTACCATGGTTATACGTCTCCAAGGTGTTGTAAAGTCAATTGTTGTGCCTTGGTATTCTACTGTATTTCCACCATTAACCTTTTGATTAATTTCTAATACCATGTTTTCTAAAATTTCCATCATATCATTGTAGTCAGAATAGGCTTCATATAGTTCAATCATGGTGTATTCTGGATTATGAACTGGAGACATACCTTCGTTTCTAAACATCCTTCCCATTTCATAAACCTTATCAAAACCACCAACTATAAGTCTTTTTAGGTATAGTTCATTAGCTATTCTTAAATACATATCGATATCTAAGGTATTGTGGTGAGTTATAAATGGTCTTGCACTAGCTCCACCTGCAATGGTATTTAATATTGGTGTTTCTACTCCCAAGAAATCTCTTTTATCTAAAAATTCTCTAATAGCAGATATAATCTTTGTTCTCTTTTTGAATACTTCTTTTACTTCAGGATTTACAATTAAGTCAACATATCTTTGTCTATATCTTAAATCTGTATCTTTTAATCCATGGAATTTTTCTGGTAAAATTTGTAGTGACTTAGTTAGAAGTTGAAATTCTTGAGTAAGAATAGAAACTTCACCTGTTTGAGTCTTTATAAGTTTACCTGTGAATGAAACTATATCACCTGTATCTAATTGCTTGCTAGCATCATATACTTCATCACCTAATTCATCTTGTCTGTTAAAAATTTGTATTTGTCCACTAGCATCTTGTAATACCATGAAACTAATTTTACCGAAGGTCCTAACATTTAAAATCCTACCAGCTAAAGTAAAACTTTTACCTTCATTGTCTTCAAAGTTATCAACTAAATCTTTAGCCATGGCAGTTACATTTACTTTTTCAATTTCATGTGGGTTTTTACCATCGGCTTTTAATTTAGCTAATTTATCTCTTTTAATTTGAAGCATTTCATTAACATTATTATCTGCCATTTTTACCTTCCTTATCTAATTATTTCGTCTAACTTATATTGTACTACACCTGCTCTAGTTTTTACATCTATTGTTTGACCAACTTTAGTATTTAATAATGCTTTTCCTAAAGGCGATTCATTAGAAATTTTGTTTTTACTTACGTCAGCTTCTAATGTACCTACAATCATAAACTCTAATTCTTTACCTCTTTTTAATTCGGTTATTTTTATCTTATCACCAATTTGTACTGTCTTCACAGACTTATTATTTGTAGATTTAATAATTTCTACATTTTTTAATTGCTCTTCAATTTCAGCAATTCTTAGTTCAATTTTAGCTTGCTCATCTTTTGCCTCATCATATTCAGCATTTTCAGATAAGTCACCAAAACCACGCGCAATTTTTATCTTTTCTGAAGCTTCAGCTCTTTTTTCGTGAATTAATGTATCCAATTCTCTTTCAAGCTCTTCTTTTCCTTCTTGAGTTAATAAAACTTTATTCTTTATCATAATTCTCCTCTTTAGATAGTAAAACGGGCATAAAATCAATAGCATCACCAGATACACAATAGTATCTTATACCATTAATCATACCATTAGGCATTTTTAAAGCTTGGTCACCATGGATATGTCCGTATACAACTTTTTTTATATTATATTTTTTAAATATTTCTTCAAATTCATTGGCTTCCATTTTTTTATTAAATGGTGGATAATGCATCATGGCTATTATTTCATTATAGTCAGAATTCTTTGCTAGAGCATCGGTAATAGATAGTTCTAACCTATTTAACTCTCTTAAAAAAATCTTTTCATCAGATTCATCAAATCCTATAGTATCTCGACTTTCCCATCCTCTAGTACCTACAATTAAAGTTTCATTATACCTGAATGAATTATTTTGTAAAAAGTCTATAGTTTTATAGTCTAGAGATTGTAGCTTGCTTAAGCTTTGCCACCAATAGTCATGGTTGCCTTTCAAGATAATTTTTCTTCCATTTAATTGTTCAATTCTATCCAAATCTAATTTTACATCATTAATTTTCATTGCCCAGGATATATCTCCAGCAATCAGAACAAGATCATCTTTTTTTATAGTATCTTGCCAATTTTCAAATATTTTTTCTTCATAATTTTCCCAATTTCCACCAAAGACTGACATATCTTTTTCTTTAGTAATATCTAGGTGTAAATCAGCAATTGCATATATCATGGTTACCTCAATTGATGAATTATACTATAAGGACCTAATCAATTTCTCGACTAGGTCCTTATTTTTATTTATCAAATTCGTCTTCTAGTATATTTTTTAATATTTCTGCTTCTTCTTCTGTAAAAGTCACACCCTTACTCATACGAGTGTAATCTTCATTCCATTCTCTTAAATCATATTTAGCATCTCTTTCATTCCAAGATACAAGGTTGAGTTCTTTTCTCCACCCGTTTGACTTAGTAGAAAGAACGCC
>NZ_CAMPYN010000068.1 GCF_946998255.1 uncultured Helcococcus sp.
TTTTAAGTTTCCTCGTCTTTTTTGTGTTTGGGACTTATGCAACAGCCCCTTTTTTTATATTTACAATAAACTTTTCAGCTATGGTAAAATTATATAGAGGTGACTTATGTTTGAATATTTTAAATCGACTGACCAACAAATTGATATATTAAAATCTAGAGGACTTATTATAAATGATGAGAAAAGAGCTAAGGAAGTCTTACTTAGATACAATTATTATAAAATAATAAATGCTACCCTTCCTTTTTTTACAGAAAAATCCAAAAATGGAAAGTTTAAATATAGAGAAGGAACTAATTTTTTAGACTTATATGAGGTCCATCATTTTGACAAGGAATTGAAAAAGATATTGCTTTCACAAATGCTTGAAATAGAAAGAATAGCAAGGTCTATTATTTCCTATAAATTTACTGAAAAATATCCTAAAAAGAATTCTTATTTGAATGCGGATAATTATAACAAACAGGACAAGTCTTTTGCTTTGATCACTATCGATAGTATAAAAGAGACAATAGAAAAATATAGGGAAGAGGATAATTATAATAAATCTATAAATTACTATTTAAATAAATATGGCTTTGTACCTTTTTGGTTTATCATAAACTTCTTATCTTTTGGCAGGGTTGTAAATATATATGAAATCTTAGATTATAAGCTAAAAGAAGATATAGCTGATGAATTCCAAAAATTTGTAGAAGAAAATTTATCTTTAGACATGAGAGAATTTCTGACTCCATCCATGCTTGAATCATTTTTAAGAAGTGCGAAAGATATTAGAAATATAGCTGCCCACGATAATTTAATCTTGGGGCATAGATTTGATGATGTTGAATATTTCCAATGCATCCATTCCAAATATGGGATAAAGAAAAATGATAAAAGAACAAAACTTTTTGATAGTATGGTAATTCTCCAAGCTCTTATTCCACAGGCTTATTTTAAAGATATTACAAAAGAAATTGAATTATTAGTAGAAGATTTAAAATCTAGGATAGATGCTAGAGCCTTTGAATTGATCATGGATGCTATAGGATATAGGAAAGAGGTAGATTGATGAGATTTATGCATCTTGCAGACTTGCATTTGGGGAAAAATGTGAATGGTTATTCCTTGATAAAAGACCAGGAATACGCCCTTGAACAAATAATAAAACTCCTAAAAAAGGAGAAGATAGATACCTTGCTCATTGCTGGAGATATTTACCAAAGTTCAGTTCCTAGCATAGAGGCTACAAAACTATTTTCTAAATTTTTATCTCAGTTAAAAGATTTAAAAATGAAAGTTTTGGTTATAAGTGGTAACCATGATTCTTCTGATAGGTTAGCCTATGCAAATAGCTTTTTGAAAGATTCTGAAATTTACATATCTGATACTTATAGTGGAGAAATTGAATGTGTAAGACTTGAAGATGAATATGGGCCAATAAATTTTTATTTATTTCCATACTTAAAACCTTCAGATGTCAGACCCTATTTTGAAGAAAAAATATCTAGCTATGAAGAGGCCATTAGGGCAGTTATAGATTCTATAGAAATAAATGAAGAAGAAAGAAATATTATCCTTTCCCACCAATTTATATTAAATGCTGAATTATCAGATTCAGAAGAAATATATGCTGGTTTATTAGAGGCTGTTTCTGAAAAACTATATGATAAGTTTGACTATGTAGCCCTAGGCCATATCCATAAAAAGCAAAACTTTTTGGGAGGTAAGGCAAGATACCCTGGAGCCTTATTAAAGTTTTCTGCTACAGAAGCAAACTATGATAAAACCATAACTATAGTAAACTTAAAAGAAAAAAACAATCTAATAGTTGAAGAATTTAAGATTGATTATATGAGAGATATGAGGATAATAAAAGGTTTTTATAAGGACATCATAGAGGCTTCAAAAAATGATAAAGCTAGGGAAGACTATATTCATATTGAGCTTTTGGATGAAGATGAAATCTATGATGGTTTTAATCAATTAAGAAATATTTATCCAAATATCATGACCTATAAGTACAAAGATAGGCAGGTAAATGTAGAAGATTTAGAAGATTTTGCTGAAAAAACTGACAACAAAACTCCACTTGATTTATTTACAGAATTTTATCAAACAATATTAGGAAAAAATATAACAGATGATAAGTTGGAAATTATAAAAAGCGAAATAGAAGATATATGGGGGAATGATGAGAGTAACTAGGCTTGAACTCCAAGCTTTTGGACCCTTTAAAAACAAAGAAATAATTGATTTTGATAAGTTTGGTGAAGAAGGTTTATTTTTGATTTCTGGGCAAACAGGATCAGGAAAAACTTCTATTTTTGATGCTATTTCCTATGCCTTATTTGATAGTTCTTCTACAGGTGATAGAAATGAAGGAATGTTGAGATATTCTGGTGCAGACTTGGATACGGACACCTATGTGAAGTTATCATTTGTTTATAGAGGTAAAGCTTACACTATAAAGAGATATCCTGAATATCTTAGAAATAAATTGAGAGGACAAGGAACTACTCTTTCAAAAAAATCTGTAGAATTAAAATTGCCAGATGGTCAATATATAAGTGGGGTCAATGAAGTCAATACTTATATAAAGGACCTCTTGGGAATAAATAAAGACCAGTTCAATCAAATCATGATGCTTGCCCAGGGTAAATTTATGAAATTTATAAAAGCTAGCAATGATGATAAGGCGAAATTGTTTAGAGAAATTTTTGCAACAGAAAAATTTAATAGGCTTGAACAAAATATAAGAGAAAAATATTCTAAAATAAATTCGGACCTAAGTGTTTTAATGACAAGTAAAGAAAATACTATAGAAAATTTTATAGTGGCTTCTGAATATTACGATGATTTTATAGAGGCTAAACTTTCTTCAGGTCAGGAATTGATTGACTTTCTGTATAGATACAAAGATAGCCAAGAAGCAGAGATAAGTAAGCTTACAAAAAAGATAGATGAAGAAAGTAAAATTATAAGCAAAGACCAAGCTCTATTAGATAAGGTCTATACTTATATGGAAACAAAAGATAAACTGGTAAAATCTCAAAAAGACTTAGAGAAATTAGAACTTGATTTTGAAGATGCTAAGAAAGAATATGAGGGTCTCGATAAAAAAGAAAAGACTGTAATTGACTTAAATAGGACCTTGGATAGGTTAAGCGATGAAAAAGACAAGCTTAAAATTATAAAAGATTTGAAAAAAAATATTTATTCATTAGAAGATGAAATTGCTAGTCATGAAAAAAACTTGCTAGGAATTCAATCAGACATTAAAGATCTAACTAGCCAGTTTGATAAAATAGAAGAATTTATAAAAAATAATTCAGTTAAAAAAGAAGAAAAAATAGTCTTGGAAAATAAAAAAGATAAACTTGAAGAAAAAGTTTCAACTCTAAAAGAAATAAAAAATATGATAGCTGACCTTGAAGCTGCAAGAAAAGACCACCAAGTTTATGAAGAAAAATATAGGCTAAAAAAAGAAGAATTAGACAAAAAGCAAGGTGAATATAAACATTTAGAAGACTTATACTTTGAATACCAAGCAGGCATATTAGCTTCTAAAATAAAAGAGGGTCAAGCTTGTCCAGTTTGTGGGTCTACCCACCATCCAAATAAGGCTTCTTTAAGTGACTCTGTGCCTGAAAAAGAAGATTTAGACCTAAAAAAAAGTCAAGTAAATTCATTGTCACAAGAGTTTGAAAAGATTAAAGTAACTTTGATAAATAAAAATAACGAAAAAGATAATCTAGACAAACAAATTGAAGACAAATCGGCTAAAGAAAAGATAAATAGGGAAGATTTGAACAAGGCTCTTGAAGATAAGAAGGCTAAGCTTGACCAAGTTAAAAATCAAATAAGTGATACAGAAAATATTTTAACTGACCTTGAGACTAAGGAAGAGGAAAAGATCGGATTAAAAAATAAAGTCTCAAAAAAAGAAAAAGAACTAAATACGATAAATGAAAAATTAATTTCTTCAAAAGAAAAGTTAAATAACTATAAAATTAGAAAAGAAGAGGAAGTTAAAAAGCTATCCTATAAGGATCCAATAAAGTTAGATGAAGAGTTAGAAAATGTAGCTTTGCAGCTTAAAAACTTAGATCAAGATATGAAAGAGATAAAAACTAAGTACCAGACAGCAAACAACAAGTACATTTCAAAGGGTCAAGAAATAGATAGTCTAAAGGATTCCTTAGACGAAAAATACAATATAGATCCTGAAAGTATTGAATTAGACTTGAAAGAAAAAACGGACATATTAAAAGATTTAAGAGAAGATTTAACTAAATTCAAAGCAAACTTAATAACAAATAATAAGAATTTAGACCTCTTAGAAAAAATCGAAAAAGATCTTGGGAAAAAAGAAAAAGATTATCAAAATTACACTGAAATATATAAATTATTGAGTGGGCAAGTGAGTGGAGTTGGCAAGGTAAAGTTTGAAACTTTTATCCAACTAAAATACTTTGACCAAGTCTTGCAGTCTGCCAATAAGAGACTTTATGAAATGACCCAGGGTAAATTTTCTCTAAAGAGAAAGGTAAATCCTACTAATAAAAACTCTCAAATGGGCTTGGATATAGAAGTTATAGATCACCACAATCAAACTATTAGAGATGTAAATACCCTATCAGGTGGAGAAGGCTTCCAAGCTTCCTTATCACTAGCCTTAGGATTATCAGACATTGTTCAAATGAATGCGGGTGGCATACAATTAGATTCAATGTTTATAGATGAGGGATTTGGTAGTTTAGATACGGAAACCCTGGCCAGTGTAATGAAAAACCTAAGTAAAATATCTAACTCAAATAAATTAGTAGGTATCATATCTCATGTAGAAATACTTAAAGAGCAGATAGACAAGAAAATATTGGTAGAAAAAAATAAATCTGGATATTCTAGAGTGGTTAAACAAATTTATTGATTGTAATTTAATATAGGTGTGATAATATCTATATTATGGAGTGAAAAATGAAGAAAACAATTATGGGACTTAGATCATTAAAAACAATTATAGCTGTAACTATAGCTTATTTTGTAGGTTATTTTATACCTAATTTAAGTGAAGCCTTGATGGCAGCAGCCGCTATAACTGCTATGGATATATCAATTTCTGATTCTTTTAGATCAGGATTTGTTAGGATATTTACAAATATAATAGCTATTGCGACATCTTTTATACTTCAAAGTTTAAATTTAGTTAA
>NZ_CAMPYN010000069.1 GCF_946998255.1 uncultured Helcococcus sp.
AAACCTTCCAAAAAGGTTATAAATTGAATGACAAAGTAATTAGACCAGCAATGGTTAAAGTGAGTGCATAATAACATTCCCTATTGAGTCAAGCCGAAAGGTAAGGACGAAATGGAAGCAAATGAATTTTAATATAGTAAATAAAAAATAGTAATAATAAAGGAGAAAAGATTATGGGTAAAATTATAGGAATTGACTTAGGTACAACAAACTCAGCAGTAGCAGTTATGGAAGGTGGTAAAGCAACTATCATTCCTAACGCAGAAGGTAACAGAACAACACCTTCAGTAGTAGCATTTACAAAGGAAGGTGAAAGATTAGTTGGTGAAACAGCAAAAAGACAAGCTGTTATGAATCCAGAAAGAACAATTGAATCTATCAAGAGAGAAATGGGTTCAGATTACAAGGTAGAAATTGATGGTAAAACATATTCACCAGAAGAAATTTCAGCAATGATCTTACAAAAATTAAAAGCTGATACAGAAGCTTATCTAGGTGAAACAGTAACAGAAGCTGTTATTACAGTACCAGCTTACTTCACAAACGAACAAAGACAAGCTACAAAAGATGCTGGTAGAATAGCAGGCTTAGATGTAAAAAGAATTGTTAACGAACCTACAGCAGCTGCTTTATCATATGGTATGGAAAAAGCAGACCACGATATGACAATCATGGTATATGACTTAGGTGGTGGTACCTTTGACGTATCTATCCTAGAAGTAGCAGATGGTGTTATCGATGTTTTAGCAACAAGAGGTAACAACAAACTTGGTGGTGACGACTTTGACCAAGCTTTAATGAAATATATAAATGAAGAATTTAAGAAAGAAAATAGTGTTGACTTATTAGCTGACCCAACATCAGCACAAAGGTTAAAAGATGCTGCAGAAAAAGCTAAGAAAGAACTTTCAACAACATCTACAGCACAAATAAATTTACCATTTATTACAGCTGTTAATGGTCAACCAGCACACTTAAATATGGATATTACAAGATCAAAATTTGAAGAATTGATTTCATCCTTAGTTGAAGAATCATTAGACCCAGTAAAAGATGCATTAAAAGATGCTGGAGTTGAAGCTTCAGAATTAGACAAGGTGCTTTTAGTTGGTGGTTCAACAAGAGTTCCAGCTGTACAAGAAGCTGTTAAAAAACTTACAGGAAAGACACCACAAAAGGATATCAACCCTGACGAATCAGTTGCCTTAGGTGCAGCAATCCAAGGTGCTATCTTAGCAGGTGACGTAAATGACTTATTACTATTGGACGTAACACCTCTATCATTAGGTATCGAAACAATGGGTAATATCACAACAGTATTAATTGAAAGAAATACAACAATACCTACAAAGAAATCACAAATCTTTACAACTGCAGCAGACAACCAAACATCTGTAGATATCAAGGTATTGCAAGGTGAAAGACAAATGTCTTATGACAATACTGTAATAGGAAACTTCCAATTAACAGATATACCTGCAGCAAGAAGAGGTGAACCACAAATCGAAGTAACCTTTGATATTGATGCTAACGGTATTGTAAATGTTTCAGCTAAAGACTTAGGTACAGGTAAGGAACAAAAGATTACAATTACAGCTTCTGCAAACTTATCAGAAGAAGAAATCGAAAAGAGAGTAAAAGAAGCTGAAGCTCACGCTGATGAAGATAAGAAGAAAAAAGACTTAGTAGAAACAAAAAATCAAGGTGAATCAATTTCATACCAAGTAGAAAAGACATTAAAAGACCTTGAAGATAAGATTTCTGCTGAAGAAAAAGAAGCAATTGAAAAGAAAAACCAAGAATTGAAAGATGTTTTAAACTCAGACAATGTTGATGAAATCAAGACAAAGATCCAAGAATTAACAGAAGAATTAAACAAAATGAGTGAAAGACTATACGCAAACGTTGGAAACAACGCACAAGAAAACAAAGAAGACGATACAGTAGAAGCAGACTACGAAGTTGTGGATGAAGATGATAATGATAGCGAAGAATAATCCCTTAGGATTATTCTGAGCGGTAGACACGGCGACTGCTCGAAAGAGCAGAGCCGATGTCTAATCTTATACAGGGAGTTGAAAAAATGCGACGAGAAGGAGCATTTTGAGACGAGTCGTATAATGAATAAAACCCAAAAAGTATTTTATAGAAAGCGGTAGACACGGCGACTGCTCGAAGAGCAGAGCCGATGTCTAATCTTATACAGGGAGTTGAAAAAATGCGACGAGTAGGAGCATTTTGAGACGAGTCGTATAATGAGAAAAACCCAAAAAGTATTTTATAGAAACAGGTAGACACGGCGACTGCTCGAAGAGCAGAGCCGATGTCTAATCTTATAGATGTGGCGTTTATAAAATAAATATGCTATGTTATAATAATGAAGTTGACGAAAGGAGAGTAGGCTCTCCTTTTGTTAGTTATAGAGTAGATAGAGTAAATTAGAAAAGTTTTAAAATATTAGAGAAAGAATATAAAGGTGGCTAAATGAGAAATCCTTATGAAGTATTAGGTATTGAAAGAGATGCTAGTGCTAGAGAAATCAAATCAGCCTATAGAAAATTAGCAAAGAAATACCATCCGGATTTAAATGGTGGAGATAAAGAAGCTGAAGAAAAGTTAAAAGAGATAAATACAGCATTTTCTATATTAGGTGATGAAGAAAATAGAGCTAAATATGATAGGTATGGAGAAGCTGCCTTTGATCCAAATTCAGGTTTTGGAGGATTTTCTTCTTCAGGCTTTGGCGATATATTTTCAGACCTATTTTCAGATTTCTTTGGTGGAGGTGGATCTTCATATAGGAGTCAAGATCCAAATGCTCCTAGAAAAGGTGAAGATATCCAAATTACAAGTCGAATAACATTTAAAGAAGCTGTAAGTGGGGTTGAAAAAGAAATCCAATATAGGAAACAAGAAACCTGTGACAAATGTCATGGAAGTGGAGCTAAGGAAGGTAGTGAAAAGAAAACCTGCCATAGTTGTAATGGATCAGGCCAAGTTAGACAAACCCAATCAACACCATTTGGACAATTTTCTTCAGTTACCACTTGTCCGACATGTAATGGCTCAGGTGTAGAAATTGAAGAAAAATGTGACAAGTGTCATGGAGATGGTAGAGTATTAAAAAATTCTAAGATCAAGGTTAAAATACCCGCAGGTATAGCTAATGGAGATATCATACCTGTAAGAGGTCAAGGAAATGCTGGAGAAAATGGTGGACCATCAGGAGATTTATATATAGTAGTTGCTGTTGAAGATCATGAGCATTTCAAGAGATATGGAAGCGACATATATTATGAGCTACCAATATCATTTGTGACTGCAACCCTTGGAAATACTATAAAAGTACCTACCCTAAGAGGAACGGTAGATTTTGACATACCAGCTGGTACTCAAAATGATACTAGGTTCAAAATCAGTGGAGAGGGGATGGATAATCCAAGAAAAAGTGGTGACAGAGGTGATATTTACTTTGATGTAAAAGTTGTTGTTCCTAAAAAAGTTAATGACGAGCAAAAAGAATTGCTTAAAGACTTTGCAAAGGCTGGAGGAGACCAGATAAAACCTGAAAAGTCATTCTTCGAAAAGGTAAAAGATTTTTTTAATTAGAATTAAGAGGGGTAGCCCTCTTTTTTTTTATACAATTTTATTGACTTTAATAAATAGTTCTACTATAATAAAACAAATAGTTAAACAAATGCTAAACTGTAAGTTGAATTAGTAAACCACAGGTAGAACTAAGCTAAACCATGAGTTGAATTAGGAGTAAATCATGAATGTAATCAATGAAATCCAATATATAAATGAATCTTTATTATTAGCCATATTTATTTTTTCTTCAGAAAATGAATCTTTAGATGAAGTAGATTTTACAAAATTGAATATTTCAAAAGAAGAATATTATTCTAAATATAATCAATTATACCAGTATTATAAAAATATTATGGATAGGGCCTATCCTTTGAAGAAAAAGTATAGGCATATAAAAGATTTATTTATAGTGAAAAAAGGCAAAACTTCTATATTTTCTACTCTTATATATTCAAAGAAAAAAGAATCTATTTCTGAATATAAATATGAAGAGTTTTCTAAAATGATCAAAAAAAATATATTGGAAAATGCAGAAAATAGGTTAATTGATACTGAAAAGGTATTATCTGAAATTGACTTAATTGATAAGATAGATTATTTAGATGGAAGTCAGAAATTTGCCCTAGTTAAACTTTTTGATGGAGCTAGGACTGATATGAAAGATTTATATAATTTATTAGGAGATTTAGAAGTTATCATAAAAGAGGAAATTAAGAAAATTAGAGACCTCATAAATGAACAATTAGAGAAAATAAATATTGATTTTTTAAGAAAATATAAAAATTTCCAAACTTTTGAAGAAGGAAAAATGTTTGGTAAATTTGATAGTCTAAATGTTTTTTCTTTAATTAATAATTTCCATGATATTGGAATTTCAGCTGAGTTGGATGATGAAGATCAATTCCATGCTTACATAATCTTAGGATTTTCCTGGATTATTCTGCAAGATTACAAATATGATTTTGAAAATAAATATAATGATATGCAAGAAAGCTTATCAGTCATAGCAGAGGCTAATAGGTTTAAGATTATCCATCTATTAGCTAAAAAAACTATGTTTGGCCAAGAAATAGCGGACGAATTAAACCTATCAAAAGGAAGTGTCAGCCAGCATTTAAGCCAATTGCAAGAGAAAAATATAGTGGATTTTTCTATAGATGGAAGAAAGATATATTACGACTTAAACAAGTCTAGTATAAATGAACTTATAAAATATTTTAATGATTTATTAGGAGTTAAAGATGAATAGTAATTTCAAAAATAGGATGAACTTCTATTTCAAAGAATTATTTCCAAACCTTTTTAGAAAAGATACTTGGTTAAAAACAATTATAAATATGATAGTTGCAGTTATCCATCCTTTGATGTCCGTTTTAGTTTTAAAATATATTTTAGAGCTAATAAAAAATGGAGAGATGGATGTATTCCAATTATTAACAGTAGCTGGAATATATACCCTTGTATTTATAATATCTAAGTCCTTAAACTTATACCTTGAAGGTAAGATTCAATACATTTTTATGCTAGATAGAAATAA
>NZ_CAMPYN010000070.1 GCF_946998255.1 uncultured Helcococcus sp.
TAATGTCTGTTGATTGGGTTTTACCAGATATTACTCATGTGAAAATTCAATTTTTCGTGTCCACTATATAGGTAGTAGTTTAAACAACATCATTTATTTATGATGCAGTAAAGGAAATAGCCGGTGATAAGGTTGATATAAAACTTGTTATACCTTATGGTGAAGACCCTCACCTATACCATGCTAAACCAGAAGATTTGAAGAAAATAAAAGAAGCCGACCTTGTTTTATATCATGGTTTACACTTTGAAGGTAAGATGGAAGATGTATTAGAAAATAAAGGCCATGCTATCACCAAAGATTTCAAATATAATGAACTCATTTACATAGATGAAGAAGGTTCAAAAGTTGTAGATCCTCACTTCTGGTTTGATATAGATCTATACAAAAAGGCTGTAAAAAATGTTGCAAGTGAACTAGAAACTTTAATACCAGATGAAAAAGAAAACTTTGAAAAAAATTATACAGCTTATGCAGAAAAATTAGACCAATTAAAAGTTGAATTATCTGAAAAGATTAATCAAATACCTGAAGGATCAAGATACTTAATCACCCCTCATGATGCTTTTAACTACTTCTCAAGATTATTCAAAATGGAAGTTGTAGCTCCTCAAGGTGTAAGTACTGATTCAGAAGTATCAAATGCTGATATAGAAAAAACAGCAGAATTTATTGTAAAGAATAAGATTAAAGCTATATTTACAGAATCAACCACAAATCCAGAAAAGATGAAAAAATTACAAGAAATATGTAAGGCTAAGGGATTTGAAGTAAAGGTTGTTTCTGGTGAAGGTCAAGAATTATATTCTGATTCATTAGCTGACAAGGGAGAAGGCCATACATATATAGATATGTATAGACAAAACGTAGATTTAATAGTAAATAATTTAAAATAGATGAGATTTAGGAGTTACTTATGAAAGAATCAATAATTGAAATAAAAGATTTAAATGTTAGTTATGATAAAAATACAAAGGTTCTTTCCAATATAAACTTAGACATACCTGCAAATGTAAGAGCTGCTATAGTTGGGCCAAACGGAGCTGGTAAATCAACCTTAATAAAGTCTATCTTAGACCTAGTAGAAAACAAAACGGGTTCTATAAAAATTTTCAATAAAAATTTAGACAATGTGAGGGACGAAATTGCTTATGTCCCTCAAAGGTCTAATGTAAACTGGGATTTCCCTATTACTGTATTCGATGTAGTTTTAATGGGCAGATACCAACACTTATCTTTATTTAGAAGGCCTAAAAAAGAAGATAAAGAAATAGCCATGAAAGCTTTAAAAGAAATGAAAATGGAAGATTTTGCAGACCGCCATATTTCACAATTATCTGGCGGTCAAAAGCAAAGAGTCTTCATAGCTAGAGCCTTGTGTCAAGATGCAGACTTATATATTTTGGATGAACCCTTGGCAGGTGTAGATAAGAATACAGAAAAAATAATTATGGATAAGTTTACCGACTTGCAGAAAAAAGGTAAAACTGTAATAGCTGTCCACCATGATTTAGGATCTTTAAAAGAATATTTTGATTACCTAATAATATTAAACCATGATATCAAGGTAGCAGGTCCAATAGAAACAAGCTTAAATCAAGAAAATATTGATAAAGCTTATAGTATAAGGAGCTAATTATGTTAGATATTTTAACTTCATATACATTTAAAGTCGTTTTTGCAGGCACTTTACTATTGTCTATTTCTAGTGCATTAGTAGGGGCTTTAAACCTTTATAAGGGACAAAGTTTAATTGGTGATGCTATAGGTCACTCAACATTTCCTGGTATTACCTTAGCCTTTATACTTTTTCAAAGTAGAAATCCTTTAATTTTGTTGTTAGGTGCTTGTATAAGTGGTGGGATAGCCTATTATATAATTCAAAAAATTAAAAAGACCTCGATAATAGAGTTAGATGCAAGTCTAGCCATTGTTTTATCAGGCTTTTTCGGTTTTGGTATGGTATGTAAAAGTTATATACAAGGAAATAAAAGCTTTACAGGAACCAGCCAAGCCGGCCTTGAAAAATATATTTTTGGACAAGCTTCATACCTATTAGAATCAGATGTAATTATAATAGCTACTATAACTATAATATGTCTTTTCTTAATGTTGGCTTTTTATAAAGAATTAAAACTTTATCTTTTTGATCCTGAATTTGCTCAAGTTACTGGTATCCCTAGTAGATTAGTAGATATGGTTATCTTAGTATTGACACTCTTGGTTATATCAGCAGGCATAAAATCTGTTGGTTTTATATTAATTAGTTCTTTTCTAATAATACCAACAATAAGCGCCCAACAATGGTCACATAAATTTGGCCATGTATTGGTCCTTGCTTGCATATTCTCTGCTATATCAACCTTTATAGGAAATTATCTATCATCATCGGCTGATGGCTTAGCAACTGGTCCAACTATAATAGTAGTCTCTTGTATAATTGCTTTCTTCTCTATGTTATTTGGAAAAAGAAGCTTTATTTATCATAAATTAAGGAGGAAGAAATGATTTATTCATTACTTACTCTTATAGTAGCTGCTCTAGCCTGCAGTGTTTTAGGAGTATTTTTAGTCTTAAGAAGGCAGTCAATGCTAACTGATGCAATAAGTCACTCAGTCTTATTGGGAATAGTATTAGCCTTTTTTATAACAAAATCTTTAGATTCACCTTTTTTATTGGTAAGCGCAAGTATATCGGGATTAGTAGCTGTTTTAGCAATAGAAAAACTTGGATCAAGTAAGTATGTAAAAAAAGACGACGCAGTAGGAATAATATATCCTATGTTTTTTTCCATAGCAGTTATATTAATAAGTAGATATGCTAAAAACGCCCATCTAGATACAGATATAGTCTTATTGGGAGAGGTAATTTTTGTCAGCTTAGATACTTATAATATATTTGGAATGGAAATAGCCAAGTCCTTTGTAAACTTGTCTTTAATGTTTCTAGTAAATATAGTCTTTATAAAATTATTTTTTAAGGAACTTAAAGTAGCAACATTTGATATAGTATTCGCTAAAACAATTGGTATACCTACAGGATTTTTATTTTACTCTATAATGGTTCTAACATCAGCAACAAGTGTGATGTCTTTTAATGCTGTAGGCTCAATCTTAGTTGTTTCATTTTTTATTACTTCAGCCTCTATTGGATTATTGTTAGGAAAATCTTTATCAAATACTTTAATAATTACTTGCATTTTTGCTATAATTAATAGTATCGAAGGTTTCACGTTGGCATATTATTTAAATGTATCAATGTCAGGTATGGTTGCCTTTGTTTCTATGGTAAATTTTTTACTAACTATTGCAATTAAAAATATGAAGGGTAAATTAAATGAAAGTTCTACCTGAGAGAAATGAATACTTAACTACAATATTTAAATTAAAAGAATCAAACAAAAAAGTGACTAACAAGGCTTTAAGCCAAGCTTTAGATATAGCTCCATCTTCTGTAACAGAAATGGTTAAAAAGCTAAAAAAAGATGGTTTACTTAAAGATCAAAAAACTATTGATCTAAGCCAAGATGGTGAAGAATATGCTAAAGATATAGTATCTAAGCATAGACTTTGGGAATACTTTTTAACCGAAAATCTAAAATATAATTGGGAAGATGTGCATGAGCAAGCTCAATTGCTTCAAAATGTGACAAGTGACAAGATGTTTGAAGATCTAAATAGATTTTTAGGAGAACCTGAAACTTGTCCCCATGGTGGTATAATATATAGCAACCTAAAAAAATCTAATGATAAAATTAGTTTAGATAAGGCTAAAGAAGGATTGGAGTATACTATCCAAAGCATATTCGACGATAAAACACTTTTAACCTATATAAATAAAATCGGCTTAAAGATTGGTGATAAGCTTAAAGTAATTGAATTTAATGAAATTGATGACTCAGTAGATATATTAATAAATAATAAAGATAATATAAATTTATCTCACAGGGTTAGCAAAGATATATTTTTAATATAAAAATGAAGGTCTTTTGACATTAGTCATGACCTTCATTTTTTATATGAGTTTTCTCAGTAAATATACTTACAATTAAAAATCCTAATCCTGCAAATACTGCGGCATAAAAAAGCATAGTATTTACTCCAGCTAAATCTAGGAGTCTACCACCTATTACTGAAGATAAGACTGCTCCTAGGGTAATACTTGAATTTATCAAGGCCTGTCCTCTAACTAGATATTTTTCATCCAATACATCTCTTGCATAATATACATTAGCTCCAGAAAATAGTCCAAATCCTAATAATTGAAATACTAGGGCGAAGTATACACCAGACAAGTCAGATGCTAGATAAGTAAATAAAACTCTAACAAATATAAAGAAACAAGAAATTCTCATTAGATTCCCACTCGTAATTTTTTTCATCAATAGGCTAAGACCAAATAAAGCAGGTAACTCTAGGATACCCCCTATGGATATGATAGTCCCCATTTCCTTAGCTTGGTGTCCATGGTGGCTTACAATTTGAAACATATAATTTCCCATCATATTATAAGATATAAATACTAAAACAATACCAAATAATACTGATGTGAATCTCCTATGGTGGTTAAAAAATTCTATATATGTAATAGAGTTTCCATTTTCTATATTTTCATCAAAATCATTTACTTCTTCTATTCCAACAAAGTGAAATTTATTTATGACAATTATCAATAATATATAAACTAAGCTAACCATATAAATTACAAAATTTACGCTAGCAAACTTATCAATTAAATATCCTATTAGCATGGATGAAAGTGAAAAGGTTAAGGAACCTATAGCTCTAGCAAGTCCAAAATTTATTTTCAAACCCTTATTTATAAAAAACATCCCTAAGGAATTTATAAAAGGTATCAAGCTTTGACTTATAGCAACTAAGACCGCAAAGAAAAATGCTACAATCCATTTTGTCTTATCAAAAGATAAAAGAAAAGCTGATGCCAATATCATAAGTAAAGACATGCTAATCACTATCCTATGAACAATCATTTTTTTAGATTTGTCAGCAAAATTACCGATAATAGGTGGCAATACTACTGACACTATATAGCCTAGGGCCATC
>NZ_CAMPYN010000071.1 GCF_946998255.1 uncultured Helcococcus sp.
AACAATCTTTCAAGCTCCAAACTTACCTTGTAGTATCCTGTCAAGTCGTCATGCTTAGCAAAGAACTCATCTATGGCTTCTTTAGCCTCTGCAAATTTGTGGCCGTCAATAAGCCTTTCAATCTTAGATACCTTGATAGCTTCAGAAAGTGAATTTTCACCCTCTGCTTCAAAATAATTATCAGGCATATCTTTTAACCTAGTTCCATTTACTGCCAAGTAATAAATTTTCAACTGCAACCATAAATATGTTCTTGTACTTTCATCCTTGTTTAATATCTGAACATTTCTTGCATCATTATTTATTATTTTCCCCTTGAATGGCACTCCATTCAAAATAGCAAAAAATACGCCAACAACAGCAAATAAAAATAAGAAAACTAAAACAAGACCATCTAGTAGAAACATTAAGCCAATAGCAAGAATGGATGTGATTAGATTCAAAATCACTCCCCCATAGTTATATAGCTTGTATGGGTATGGATCTCCTAATTGTCCTGGAGGGTCTAATAGACATTGGCCACCTGTCCCTGCTATAGACATTTTCTTAAACTTGTAGCCTTCATTTTCATATTTCACCAAGATGTCTGATCCAACCCTGAAAGATACAAACTTATATCCACTTAGTAGGCCAAATATCAAATGTCCACCCTCATGGATAATAATTTGTAGGTAAAATGCCGCTATAGCAAAAATGAAAACCAAAACGAAAAATAATACTTCATTCATTCCTAAAAAATCTGGACTTACCTTCATTTTAATAGAAAATATCATTAAAGAAACACCTATCGCAGCTCCTATCAACAGGGGCAGGATAAATCCTGAAATCTTCTTTAATAATGATTTAAACTTATTCATACTTTCCTCACTTTTTAATTTTATATTTAAATTATATTTCTTTATTGACAAAATACAAGTGTGTTAATATATAATAAAGACAAATAACTTTTGGAGTTAGATATGAAGAGACCGCTATATATAAAGATTTATGATCATTTTAAAAGCTTAATAGAAGACAAGAAACTTTTACCCGGAGATGAGATAGATTCTGAAAAAGATTTGATGGAAAAGTATAATTGCTCTAGGGATACGGTAAGAAAAGCTACCACCCTATTAGAGCAACATTCTTACATTAAAAAATCAAGAGGCAAAGCTTCAGTGGTTATAGAAAATAACCACAATGACTTCCCAGCAGCCAATATAAGAAGTTTCAAGGAATTAAGTAGGGACAGCAAATTTTCCACTAGCACAAAACTTGTAAGCTTAACTTTAGATGATAAGGATGAATATCCTTTTTTAAGAGAAATGAAGAGTGATAAAGTTTACCGTATAGCAAGAGTAAGGGAAATTGATAATCAAGCAATCATTTATGATGTAGACTACTTGGATGCAGACCTTGTACCAAATATGACCGAACAAATTGCTGAAGACTCTATTTATGAATATATAGAAGGAGTCCTAGACATACAGATTGCCTATTCTGAAAAGAATATTACTGTAAGGCATGCTCCAAATAAAATTTTAGATAGTATGGATTTGCTGAAAGATGACTTAGTTGTCTTGGTTAAAAGCAAAACTTACACCGATAACAACGAGTTTTTCCAGTACACCAGGTCCTTTCATAGGGCTGATAAATTTTCTTTTAATACCTATGCTTTGAGAAAATAATGAGAGTTTTCAAACTCTCATTATTTTTTATGCTAAAATCCTGTTAATTATTTAATTTAACTTGATTTTATTATATATCCGTGATAACATTTTCATATAAAGCATGTACGTACATGTGAAAAGGGAGGAAAAAAATGGCAAAATATACAAATGATGCTAATCAACTACTTACTTTAGTAGGTGGTAAAAGCAATATTAAGTCAGTTACTCATTGTATTACAAGAATGAGATTTGTACTTAATGATTTATCAAAAGCTGACATAGACGCTATTGAAAACCTGGACTCAGTAAAGGGTACATTTACTCAAGCTGGTCAATTCCAAGTTATAATCGGTAATGATGTTGCAGACTTCTACAACGAATTTACAAGATTATCAGGAATCGAAGGTGTTTCAAAAGAACAAGTGAAGGCTGACGCTAAAGACAACCAAAACTGGTTACAAAAATTAATGTCAAACTTGGCAGAAATCTTTGCACCACTTATTCCAGCACTTGTTGTTGGTGGTTTGATCTTAGGTTTTAGAAACATCCTTGAAGGTGTAAAAATGTTCAACGACCTTGGACAATTCACACTAAAAGAAGGTACACAAACAATCACAAATATTTCACCATTCTGGAATGGTGTAAACCACTTCCTATGGCTACCTGCTGAAGCTATATTCCACTTCTTACCAGTAGCTATAACATGGTCAGTAACAAGAAAGATGGGATCAACACAAATTTTAGGTATTATTTTAGGTATTACTTTAGTATCTCCACAATTGTTAAACGCTTATGGCGTTGCTGGCGCAGAAGCTGGTTCAATCCCACAATGGGACTTTGGATACTTCAAGTTAAACATGATTGGTTACCAAGCACAAGTTATTCCAGCTATGTTAGCAGGTTTCACACTTGTTTATCTAGAAAGATTCTTCAAGAAAATCATTCCTAATGTGGTATCGATGATATTTGTACCATTCTTTGCACTATTACTTTCTGTGATATTTGCTCACACAATCTTAGGACCAATTGGTTGGAAGATAGGTTCAGCTATATCTACAGTAGTATACTCAGGATTGACATCAGCATTTAACTGGTTATTTGCAGCAGTGTTTGGATTCTTCTACGCACCACTAGTAATTACCGGTTTACACCACATGACAAATGCTATCGACTTAGAATTAATTAACCAAACTGCAACAGCTACACAAGCAGGCACAACCCTATTATGGCCAATGATTGCTTTATCAAACATAGCTCAAGGTTCTGCAGTTGCTGCAACAGTATTTCTAAACAAAGCTGACGCAAAACACAAAGAAGTTGCTATTCCATCATGGATTTCAGCATGGTTAGGTGTTACAGAACCAGCAATGTTTGGGGTTAACGTTAAATTAAGATATCCATTCCTAGCAGCAATGATTGGTTCATCAATAGCAGCTGTATTCTCAGTAATCACAAATACAGGAGCTTTATCAATCGGTGTTGGTGGTATACCAGGATTCTTATCATTCCCACTTGAAAAATGGGGAACATTCTTTATAGCAATGATAATAGCTATAGTAGTACCATTTGTACTAACAATAGTTTTTTCAAAAAGAAAAGAAAATAAATAGGGGGAATAAATGAATAGCAAATTCAAAGAATATGCTATCTATCAAATTTACCCAAAGTCATTCCAAGACACTAATAGTGATGGATTTGGCGATTTAGAGGGAGTCATTAAAAGACTCCCTCTTTTAGCTAAACTAGGCATCGACATGATTTGGTTGTCACCTTTTTACAAGTCACACCAATATGACAACGGCTATGATGTTGACGACTACAAGTCAATCGATCCTAGATATGGAGACTTTGAAATTTTTGATAGACTAGTAGCAGAAGCAAAAAAACACAATATAGGAATAATGCTGGATATGGTATTTAACCATACCTCTATTCATCATAAATGGTTCCAAGAGGCCTTGAAGGGCAATAAAAAATATCAAAACTACTATATTTGGAAGGATTCAAAAGAAAATATCACCAATTGGGAGTCCAAATTTGGTGGGTCTGCTTGGGAATATTGCGAAGAATTAGACAAGTATTACCTTCACTTATATCACCCAAACCAAGCAGATTTGAACTGGAAAAATCCAGAAGTAAGAAACGAATTTTCTGACGTCCTAAGATTTTGGATGGACAAGGGCGTAAAAGGTTTTAGATTTGATGTAATCAATGTAACCACAAAACCTGATGTTTATGAAGATGACCACATAGGTGATGGTAGAAGATTTTACACTGACGGTCCACAATTGATGGGTTGGATGCATGAAATTTATGACAAGGCAGGTTTTGATGAATCCATAGTGACTGTAGCTGAACTTTCATCCACCAGCATAGAAAATTCAAACAAATATACCAATCCAAAAGATGGTATATTCTCAATGGCCTTCAACTTCCATCATTTGAAGGTTGACTATGTAGATGGCAACAAGTGGACAGTTACAGATATGGACTGGAATGACTTCTTCACTTTGATTGATGAATGGCAAAGAAAGGCTGAAGAACAAGATGGATGGTCAGCCTGGTTCTTAAATAATCACGACCAGCCTAGAGCAGTTTCAAGATTTGGAAATCCTGAAAAATATCATTATGAATCCGCAACAGCCTTGGCAACATTGACCCACTTGATGAGAGGAACTCCTTACATTTACCAGGGTGAAGAAATCGGTATGACCAATCCAGATTATGAATCTATCGATGACTATGATGACTATGAATCAACCAACTATTATAAAATCTTAGTTGAAAATGGTACACCTGAAGAAGATGCCTTAAAGGCGATCAACTTTAAATCTAGGGACAATTCAAGAGCACCGGTAAGGTGGGATGATAGTGAATATGGTGGTTTTTCTGATGTTGAACCTTGGATAGGTGTAAACAAGGACAGATCTATCAACTATATGGATGCTGTTAATGACAATCATTCAGTATTTTATCACTACCAAGACTTGATAAAATTGAGAAAAGACCACAAGGCAATTGCTTATGGATCATACAAGGCCCTATACTTTGATGACAAGGTTTATATTTTTGAAAGATCATATGAAGATGAAAAATTAATTGTTTTGATCAATGTTTCAGAAGAAAATCATGAACTTGATGATTCTATCAAGGAAACAATAAAGAATGGAAAAATAATTTCCAACAACTACAAAGACTTTGATTTTAGCAAACTTACACCTTATCAAGCTGTCGTAGTTTCTATATAGTAAAGAAAAATTCCTTATCCTATAATTGGATAAGGAATTTTTTTATTCTTAACTTATTATGCGGATTCTAGTGTTTTTTGCTACCAACATGAATTCCGTCCCTAACTTTTCATGACTATTTAAGCCTTTCCTTCTACTGTCATGAATTCTGT
>NZ_CAMPYN010000072.1 GCF_946998255.1 uncultured Helcococcus sp.
CGTCTTCAAGTTCAAGATCAATCCCTTTAAGTACCTCCACCCTATTATCTTTTGTTCCGTAGTACTTATGCAAACTTGAAATTTTTATCATATAAACACCTCATTTTAATATAGTATTATAATCATTGAAATAACCTTTCAAGATAATAATAGCACAATTTTTTGTTAGCGTCAACTAACTTTTTTAAGTGTTTTAATTTTCCACACAAAAGGCCTAAGGAAGTGTATAAACAAAATACATTCGGACATTGGGAGGCAGATACAGTTGTTTCAGGTAAAATAAACAACTATACTTTAAAAAGCAAATATTGTTTTGTTTCTCTTGCAGAGAGAAAGACAAGACTATATCTAGTTAAATTAATTCCAGATTGAAAAGAAGAAACAGTTACTAATGCTATCATAGAATTATTAAAAGACTTGCCAGAAGGAGCTGTAAAAACAATAACTTGTGATTGAGGAAAAGAATTTGCTGGATGGAAAAGAATTGAAGAAGAATTAAATACTAAAATGTACTTTGCAGATCCGTATTGTGCTTGGCAGAAAGGAACAAATGAAAATTCTAACGGTTTATTAAGAGAGTTTTATCCTAAACATATGGATTTATCTAAGACAAACGAAAGAGAAGTTCAAAATGTTCTTAAACTTCTCAATAACAGACCAAGAAAATGCATTAACTATAAAACACCTCAAGAGTTATTTGATGAGTATTTATGTGAATGTTGCACTTGATTTGACAAATTATCTCACTAAAAAATCGTGCTGACAGAAGTTTCATCTACTTCTACCAACACGATTTATTATAGAACCTTTTTATCAGGATTAAGGTTGATACACAAATTTGTTTACAGACCCGGGTCACCTTATTTAATTTGGTAGCTCTTTTTAATTGTATCATATTATAATTCTTTTATATTTGTACAAAGTATAAAACATAGTTTATCGTTTATTGGCTAGCTTTCAAAACCATAGTAAATACAGATCCACTTGGTATATTATCCGTTACACTTATTTCGCCACCATGGGCCTTAACTATAATCCAACAAAGATATAAGCCTAGACCTATACTCCTCTTGCTATCGATGATTTTGTTATTAGCCGAATAGAATTTTTGGAATATTTTTTTCTTATCGGTATCCTCAATTCCTTTTCCATTATCTGCCACTTGGATTATGACTTTGTTTGCATCTTGGTAGGCTCTTATATTGATACTTGACCCTTCAAAAGTATATTTTATAGCATTATCTACAAGGTTTATGATGACTTGTATTATTAACCTCACATCCATATCAGCCATTAGGTAGTCATCATCTATATCAACAGTTATATTGTGATTTTTTTTATCTCTGCTTACATGCTTTAGGGCCTCTTCTATGACTTCTTCAACCATTTGTGGCTCTATTTTTAGTTTGCTTTTACCTTCTTCAACTCTAGTTACTGAAAGTAAATTTTCTATAAGATTCAGTAGCCACTGTGAATCATCATAAATATCTCTATATAGCCCTAATTTCATTGTTTCTGTTAAGTTTTCCGAATTATTAAGTAGTATATCAGAATTTCCATAAATAGTTGTTAGGGGCGTTCTTAAGTCATGGGAGATTGATCTTAAAAGATTTGTTTTCAATTGCTCATCTTTTATTCTCAAATTAGCTTCGTTTTTATCTTTTAAAATCTTTTCTTTCTCTAAAGCCAAAGACATATCTCCAAGGATTGCTAGTAAAATTTTATTTTCTACGGAATCTAGCCTATCTTTACCCAAATGTATACCTATAACCCCATACACACTTGTATTAAATCTGATTGCATAATATAAGTACTTGGCATCTGGCAAATATTCTGTGCCAGCACCTGCACTTTTGTTTTTGGCAAATACCCACTTTACTATTTCTAATTCTTTGAGAAATTCTTTATCAGCATCCCTAAAATCATCCTTGAAAATTAGTGGATCCTGAATTTCCCCATCTACTATATCGTAATAAACTATATTTCTATTTAGTAGGTTTGATAATTGATTACAGCCTGTTTCTATGATTTCGTGTTTGGATATTTTAGTCTGTAAAAGTTGATTTGTTTCTAACAAAAGCTTTGTTATATATGTCATATTTGATGAGTTCTTTGCATTTTTTCTTATCTGGCTTGCTAGCTTACTTGTCAAAAATGATACTATTAATAAGACTAAAAAAGTAATAATATATTCAGGATTAGATACTGATAAACTTAAAGTTGGCTTAGTAAAACAATAATTAAAGGCTAATACGCATATTACAGATGAAATAAAACTCACTAATTCATCATAAGTTACAAGGGCAATAAAAAATACACCTAGTATATAGATCATTATTATATTTGCATCACTGTAGCCAAAATCATAAAATATATAACCTATTAGAGTGCTGATTGCTAGTATTATAAAAGCAATTAACAAATCTTTTGATATGTTTTTATTTTCTTTAAATCCATAAGTTTTGACCTTATCATTTATTGGAACAGCATAAATATCTATTCTGTCAGATTTTTTTACCACTTGATCATATATGCTGGTATTTAAAGATAATAGCTTAAAATCATTTCGGTTTTTTCCTATTACAATTTTTTTTACTTTATATAGTTTTGCAAAGTTTACTATTTGGCTTGCTATATCGTCATCATATATAATCTCAACCATGGCCCCCATGTTTTCCGCTAGACTTAAATTGTCTTGTAGGTAGTCATTGTCCTTTTTTTTCTGAAACTTATCTCTATCAGATACATATAGAGCAATTAGTTTAGCTTTTTCATTTTGAGCTATCTCATTGGCTTCTTTTATTACCTGACTATTAGATTGGGATTCAGATATACATACTAATATCAAATCTCTATCAATTAAATCCATTTATTTCATCTCCCCCTGATTTATTGATTCTAATCATCTTGTAGCCAACTCCAACATGAGTTTGGATATACTTATCGTCAGTTAATTTTTCTATCTTTTTTCTAAGAGAGGTCATATATACTCTCAAAGAAGAGAGATCAGATGCTAGGTAATTGACCCAAATGTTTTTTAGGATGTATTGATGTGTGAGAACCTTGCCAATATTTTCTGCTAATAAACATAATAAACTATATTCTATTGGCATTAAATGTATTTCTTCACCTTTAATAAATACGCTTCTCGAAGGATAATCTATTCTTATATCTCCATTTTCAAATGAAATTTTGTCTTCAACACTATTATTTTCAGCATAGTTTATTCTTCTTAAGGTTGACCTAACTCTTGCAAGAAGTTCATCAACATTAAATGGCTTGGTCAAAAAATCATCTGCCCCTGCGTCCAAGGCTTCTATTTTATCTTCATCATTGGTCCTAGCGCTAATTACTATAATTGGAGTAGTCGAAAAATCTCTGAATTTTTTTATTATTTCTATTCCATCAATGTCAGGCAATCCCAAGTCAATAAAAACTATGTCATATTTATTTGAAGTCATTAGCTGTAGAGCATTTTTACCATCAATAGCTAGGTCATATTCATAATCATTTATCTGCAATGTTGTTGATATCAAGTTTCTCACAGCTCTGTCATCTTCTACAATTAATATTTTTATATTTTCATTCATATATACTTACCTTCTTTATAGCAAAATATTGGTCAAATCATTCTAGGCCTCAAGTTATGACTACCTGAGGCCTTATATTACAATATTATTTTTTCATTTCACTTACTAAGTCTATGTTTAGTTTCAATACATTTACAGTTTGTTCGCCAAAGATTCCCAAAGCTTTTTCACTAGTATTTTGTTTTATCAGTTGTTCTAAGTTTTCTTTGGAGATATTTGTATTTTTTGCTACTCTATCAACTTGTAATTGAGCTGCTTTGACAGAAATGTGTGGATCGAGACCTGAGCCTGATTGGCTTATGATGTCTTCAGGGATATCTTCTTTTGATACAGTAGGATTTTCTTTAATAAACTTATCTATATCTTCGTTAATTCTTTTCTTTAGGTTAGGGTTACTTACTGCTAAGTTTTTACTACCAGAAGCTAATCCATCATACTTGTCTCCATCTTCATAGACATTGTAGTTAACAGCTGATGGTCTCGAATGAAATAATTTTGGATCAGTAAAATCTTGACCTATTAATTCTGAGCCAACTACTTCATCTCCCATCTTTATTAAACTTCCATTAGCTTGTTTTGGAAAGATAATTTGTGCAAGTACAGTCATTAAAAGTGGATATATAATACCACAGACTATAAATGCAAATATTGTAACAAAAAAAACTTGTTTATATTTTTTAATAGTTCTCATTATAACTCCTTAAACTCCTTAAATTCCTAACATTCCAAGTAAAGGAAAAACTAATATATCTATTAGTTTTATACCAATAAAAGGACAAATCACTCCACCAAGTCCATAAATCAACATATTCTTTCCTAACATTTTTGAAGCTGACATCGGTTCATATTTAACACCCTTCATTGCCAAAGGAATTAGACAAGGAATAATAATTGCATTAAATATTAGTGCTGAAATAATAGCACTTGATGGACTATTCAATCCCATAATGTTCAATACTTTCATTTGAGGTATAGCAAGAGTAAATATAGCTGGTATTATAGCAAAATATTTAGCAATATCATTGGCAATAGAAAATGTTGTCAAAGAACCTCTGGTTATAAGTAGCTGTTTACCAATCTCTATAACTTCCAATATTTTGGTTGGATCTGAATCCAAATCAACCATGTTTGCTGCTTCTTTTGCTGAACTTGTACCAGAATTCATTGCAATACCAACATCAGCTTGAGCTAGGGCTGGAGCGTCGTTGGTTCCATCTCCTGTCATGGCTACAATTTTACCTAGGGCTTGTTCTTTTTTTATGGCTTCTATCTTATCCTCAGGTTTACATTCTGCTATATAGCCATCAATACCAGCTTCTGCTGCAATTGTAGCTGCAGTAAGAGGGTTATCTCCAGTACACATTATAGTTTTGATTCCTATTTTTCTAAG
>NZ_CAMPYN010000073.1 GCF_946998255.1 uncultured Helcococcus sp.
TTTTTTTACAAATTATCATACATTTCTATATAATCCATATCCTTCATATCAGGATTCATATCATTAAATAGTCTTGTGGTTAGGTATTTTGCTGAATTGTAACCAAGATTCTTTTGCCTTAGGTTTCTTACCGCAACTTCAATTATCATAGCCACATTTCTACCAGGTTTTACAGGTACTGTCAATATCGGAACTTCATTTCCTAGTATATTTTCATAAGTGTCTTCTAATCCTAATCTGTCATATTCGACATTCTCTTTCCAATTTTCCAGATGAATGATTAGGTCTATATTTGTTTCTGTTTTTACAGAACCAACCCCATACAACCTACGTATATCCAAGATACCAATACCTCTTATCTCCATAAAGTGTCTGATATTTTCTGGACTTGTACCAACTAATTGATTATCAACTCTTCTTATTTCTACAACATCATCAGATACTAGCCTATGTCCCTTTGTAATAAGGTCTAGGGCTGTTTCAGATTTACCAACTGAAGACTCACCTCTTATGAGCACACCTGCACCATAAACCTCCATTAAACCTGCATGAATAGAAATCTCTTGGGCTAAATGTTTTTCTAGATACATATTTAGTTTACTGGATAGCCTAGTTGTTTCTAGTTCAGAAATTAATACTGTTTTATTATAATAATTTGCTAGGTCTAGGATATCTCTAGTCACTTCCCTGTCATAAGAGAATATTAAACATGGTATATCTGCAGTAAAAATCCCTCTAAATCTTTCGTATCTAAGTCCAGGTGTCATTCTCATGTAGTATCTATATTCTACATTACCAATAATCTGGATTCTTTTATAAGGAAATCCCTCCATATATCCAGATAATTGAAGGCCTGGTCTATTAATGTTTTTATCACTTATTTCAATCTCATCATAGTCTCTAGATTTTTCTATAACTTTTAAACCTAAGTCTTCAACTAATTGAGATAATTTTACACTTTTAGCCATTATTCTCTCCAAAATATTTTATAATATTGTCTGCTACTTGTTCATTTATATTTTCTACTTGTAAAAGTTCTTCCTTACTTGCCTTTTTAATATTTGCAACAGAAGCAAACTTTTTAAGTAAGGCTTGAATTCTCTTTGGTCCTAAGCCTGGTATTTTTGTTAGTTCAGATTCAAATAAATTTTTCTTCCTTAAGGTATTGTGATACCCCAAAGCAAACCTATGGACTTCTTCTTGTATATCGTACATAAACCTATAAATTGCAGTTTCGCCTGCAAGTTCATATTCTTTATTATTATATATGATAGCCCTGGTCTTGTGTTTGTCATCTTTGGCTAGACCTATGACGGGGATATCTATATTGAAGTCTTTAAGAGTTTTTAAGGCTATATTTACCTGACCCTTGCCACCATCCATGATTATTAAGTCTGGTTTTTTACCGAATGAAGTAGATGCATCATCTTTTTCAAGCCTTTTAAGTCTTCTACTTAAAACTTCTCTCATAGATGCATAGTCATCAGGGCCTTCAACTGTTTTTATCTTAAATTTCCTATAGTCTTTTTTACTCTTTTTCCCCTCTACGTATACAACCATAGATCCCACAGAATCCACACCAGATATATTTGATATATCATAAGCTTCTATCCTATCTATTGGATTAATATCGAGAAAGTCTTCAAGTTTCTTCAAGCCTAGATTTTTATTTCTTTCCCTTACTTCTAGTTTCTTCATATATTCATACATCATTTTTTCAGCATTTTCACTAGCAAGGTCTAGGTAGGCTTTTTTCTTACCTCTTTGAGGCTTTTTGAGCTCTACTTTTCTTCCTTTTTTTTCAGAAAGAATCTTTTCTATAGCTTCTTTTTCTCTTGGAAGTTCAAGCATAAGTATTTCTCTAGGTATATAGGTCATATCAAAATAAAACTGCTTCATAAAAGAAGACATAATATCTTGGTCCTCTTCTTTAAATTCATTTTCAATAATAAAATGTTCCCTATCTACTATTTTACCTGCTCTCATGAAGAACACTTGTATAGTTACATAAGACTTTGCCTTGGCCATAGAAACAATATCTAAATCATCTGCACTTACAGAGCTTACCTTTTGTCTTTCCATAACCGAATCAACTGATTCAATATAATTTTTGTATTCTAAGGCTCTTTCAAATTCTAAGTTTTTAGAATAGTCATACATTCTTTCTTCCAATATGTCTGTCAAAATTGAAGGATTACCCTTTAGAAAAGTCCTTACTTTTTCAACATTTTTCATATATTGGTCCCTATCATTAAAATCATGGTCAGGATCATTATATTTGTAAAGAAACTGTTTTAAAGGCGGTCTCTTATTCTTCCCATAAGATTGAAGATTTTTATCTAATCTTAGTCTAAAAATGTTTTGCAATAGTCTTATTACATCATTTACTGCATAGGCATTCGGATAGGGTCCAAAGTATTCATTGCCATCTTTTTTCACCTGTCTTACCTTTTCTATCCTTGGAAATTCTTCATTTGTAAGCATGATATAAGGATATTGCTTGTCATCCCTAAGCAAGATATTGTAGTGGGGCCTGTGCTCTTTTATAAAGTTTGATTCAAGCACAAGCGCCTCCGCCTCATTATCTACAATTATATATTCGAATTGGTCAATCTTTTCAACCATCTTTATAACTTTTCTAGACTTACCACTATCACTATTAAAGTATGATCTTACCCTATTTTTTAAGTTTTTTGCTTTTCCTACATATATGATATTTCCATCCTTATCCTTCATCAGGTAAACACCTGGTGAATCAGGTAGTCTGGAAAGTTCATATTTTAGATCTTTCATTTATTTAAATTTCCTTGCTTATCTTTTCAAGATATTTTACCTCATCAGCATTTAGTTCATCTTTTAAGCCTTCAAAGGATTTTTTATTGTAGTCATTTAGCCAATCTAGTTCCCATTGATCTAACATTTCTTTCACAATTGGTCTTGTATCAAGTGGTAGGTATAATAGACTTTCTAATTCTAAGAAGTCTTTTTCTTCTGCTTTTTTTACAAATACAATATTTTCTAATCTAATACCATGTGAACCTGCTACATACATACCTGGTTCTATTGAAAATACCATACCTTCTTGTAAGGCATATCCTTGGTCTCTTCTTGAAATTGACATTGGTCCTTCATGGACACCAAGTATAAAGCCAACCCCATGACCTGTACCATGGTTGAAGTCTTTACCTACCCTATATAATGGATACCTAACTATAGCATCAACATAGGCCCCTGTATTTCCTTTTTTGAACTTAGCTGTCATCCCAGCTATATGAGCCTTCATTGTAAGGGTATAGTCAATTTTTTCTTCTTCAGTCAATTCACCCAAAGCTACAGTTCTTGTGATATCAGTTGTACCATCTAGATATTGTCCGCCTGAGTCAACTAGGTATAAACCTTTAGTTTGTAAGGTCGCTGGCACTACCTTATTTGGGTCATAGTGTGGCATCGCTGCATTTGGACCATAAGCTGAAATAGTTTCAAAGGATACTTCTAAAAATCCGTCTTGTTCTTTTCTATAGTCCAATAGTTTATTTGAAGCAAAAACTTCATCTATATTTCCAGACTTAACACCTGCATCAATCCAATTAAAGAACTTGGTCAAGGCTATAGCATCCTTATGGAAGGCTTTTTTAGCATGTTCAATCTCTGTATCAGTCTTTATCATCTTCATAAGGGTTGTTAGATTTGTTCCCTTATTTATTCTTACATTTTTATTTAATTTTTCATAAACATCAACATTAGTCCTTGCAGGATCTAAAAATACAGTCTTAGTTCCAGGTATCTTATTCATAAAGTCAAATATAAAGTCGTAGTCATAAACTTCTACTTGGTTTACTCTTAGGTATTCTTTAACTTGATAGTCTAGTTTTTCTTCCTTTATGAATAAGTAACTTTGATTTTGACTTACCACTGCATAGGCAAAGAAAACTGGTGTTGCATATATGTCTGAAGCTCTTAGGTTGAATAGATAAGCAATGTCTTCTAAGGCTCCAATGAAGGTATAGTCTATTTCTTTTTCTTTCATGGTAGCTCTTAATTCTTCAACCTTATCTTGGTAGGACTTACCTGTATACTTATCATCTAAGATCCATAGTTGAGATTGGTCTAAGGCTGGTCTATCTGTCCAAATATCAGAAATCAAATCTGCATTTGTTACTAATAACCTAGATCCAATTTCTTTGTTTATATGGTTGTAATGTTCTAGTGATAATACCCTACCATCAACTCCAATCTTGCCAAATTCTGAGACTTCTTCCTTCAAAAATTCAATATAATTTATGTCTTCACCCATTCTATATAATTTAAAAGGAGAATTTTTCAATTCATCTTCAGCTTGGATAAAGTATCTTCCATCTGTCCAAAGTCCAGCCTTGTCCATTGTTATAACTGCTGTACCAGCTGATCCTGTAAAGCCAGATATATATTGTCTACTCTTGTAGAAATCTGCTAGGTATTCAGATTGGTGTGGGTCAGATGTAGGCACAATATAAGCTTCTATATTTCTTTCAGCCATTAAATCTCTTAGTTTTTCAACTCTTTCAAATATACTCATAATTTTCTCCTTTTCTTATATTACTTGATATTTTTTAAGGGACTTGTAAATCCCTTCATTGTCATTTGTATCAGTGATATCTGTTGCTAACTCTTTTATCTCCTCAGCTGCATTTCCCATCGCTATGCTATACTTGGCAACTTCTAGCATATGGTAATCATTCATACCATCTCCAAAGGCCATAGTGTGGTTAAAATCTTTTTCTATAAATTCTAAGGCATTTCCCTTACTTACATCCGACCTAAATATTTCTAGTATAAAGTCTAGGGATGGTACAACTGTAAAATCTTCTCCAAGGTCTGCTTGTAATTTTTTATAATTATCTGCAATATATTTTGGATTTGCAGTATTTAAAACCTTGTCTATTGGCCAGTCTACATAATCTTTCAAAGATCCAACATTTTTCA
>NZ_CAMPYN010000074.1 GCF_946998255.1 uncultured Helcococcus sp.
GTGCTTTTTATATCATCAATTTTAATAGCGTTCGTAGGAGGTATTATAGCTAAAAAGAACGAACAAATCTAAGGAGTAATTCATGGCAATTTTAAAAGTAACAAATTTAACAAAGAATTATGGAAAGCATGAAGTGCTTAAAGGTATTAATTTATTATTGGAAGAACCTGGTATTTATGCTTTAATTGGACCAAATGGTTCTGGAAAAACTACGCTTTTTAATACTATATCTAATCTCTTAAAGCCGACCTCTGGGGAGATTGAGGTTCTTGGAAAGAAAAATACCGATGCAAGTATTTTCTATGAAGTGTCATTTTTAAAGGACAATAGAGTTTTATATGAATATTTATCAGGATATGATCATTTAACATTTATACAATCGGCACAGAAACTTCCTAAAGAAAGAGTTGATGAAGTAATAAAAAAAATGCAAATTGGTCATTATGTGCATAAAAAAGTTGGAGATTATTCACTTGGTATGAAGCAATCGCTATTAATTGCAATGGCGATGTTAAACAAGCCGAAGCTTATGATACTTGATGAGCCGTTAAATGGTCTTGATCCAACTTCAGTTATAAAAGTAAGATATTTACTAAAAGAACTTACAGAAAATGGAACTACTATACTTATTTCATCACATACATTGAGTGAGATTGATTTAATAACAGATAATATTATGTTCTTAAAAGATGGAAGAATTGTTGAAGAAAAGATTGAAATTGCAAATGATAATATTTATGCGATTAATGTGGAAACTACTGACAATCTCGAAAAGATACTTGAAGGATTTGAATACAAAATAGAAGATAATTTACTTAAAGTGAATCTGCATGAAAAAGATATATTTGAACTTTTAACAAAATTACATGAAAATCAAATTAAATATTTGGACATTTCTAAAGTGAAAAGGGGAACTGAAGATAGATATATGGAAATGTTCCCGGAAGAAATTGCTAAAATTCGTCAACAATAATTATTCCCAAATTTTATTTTCAATTTTGTTGTTCACTTTAGTGAGTTGAGTGAATGTAAGTTAACGAAACAATAAACGCCAATAGTAGTGTGCCGGTATTTGCACCTTATAAGCGCTATAAAAACTACCAGCTAGGCTGGTAGTTTTTATGCTATTAATACAAACCTGCAAAAAAAGATATTGTTAGAGCTGTTAATATTCCACTTACTGAAAGTGATAGAGATGCAATAGCACCTTGTTTTTCACCAAGTTCAAAAGCCTTTGAGGTGCCCATAGCATGGGCTGATGATCCAAGGGCTATACCTTGGGCTACAGGGCTTGTGATTTTAAATATCTTGAATATATAATCACTTATGATTGAACCGAATATGCCGGTTAAAATTATTATTATAATGGTTATTGGAACTATTCCGCCAAACTGTTTACTTAAAACCATTCCTATAGCTGATGTGATTGACTTTGGCAGTAAAGATACATAATTTTCATGGCTTAGCTTAAAAAGTATAGCAAGAGGTAGTACTGTCATAGCTGAGGTGATTAAACCAGATATAATACCTGCAGAAATCGCTTTAAAATCTGTTTTTAATATATGTAAATTTTCATATAGTGGCACAGCTAAACATACAGTTGTAGGCGTTAATAAATATGATATATATTGGCTTCCTTTGGTATAATTTTGATAGTCTATATCTCCGATTACCAAAACTCCAATTACTAAAAGTATAGAAACTAATAATGGGTTTAATATAGTTAATTTTGTTTTCTTTTTTATTATCAGTGCTATGTTATAGGCTATAAAGGTTAGGCTGATACCAAAAAATACATTTGATGTAATTATTTCTTTCATTATTGATCTCTTTTCTTAGTTAATGTTTGTGTTATTTTTCCGGAAACAATCATTACAATTGTTGTACTTACCATGATCACGAGGGAATAAGCAAGTATATTTTCTTTGAATAGGGGCCATACAGCTATGATGCTTATGGCTGGACCTACAAACATTATTGACATATTATTTATTAAAAAAGTTGATGTTTCTTTCACATCTTCAACCTTTACAATTTTTGTAATTAACAATAAAAGCAAAATGATAAGTCCATATACACTGGCAGGTATTGGAAAATCTATAATTGTATTTAATAATTCACCAATAAAGGATATAGCGAATATTATAGTGAATTGTTTCATATAGTTCATAATAAACTCCTCAATTTATGATATGATTATAATAACCTATTTTTAAAATAAAGTGAAAGGAATTTTATGGAAATTAAAGTTGTTGCTACAGATATGGATGGTACATTCTTATCTGATGATAAAAAATATAATAAAGAAAAATTTAAGAAGGTATTTGAATACTTTGAAGAAAATGATATAAAGTTTGTTGCTATAAGTGGTAACCAATACTATCAAATAAAAACTTTTTTTGAAGATTATAGCGATAAAATCACAATAGTTGGTGATAATGGGTCAGTATTTTTTGAAAATGATCAAAAAATAAGGGTTGAATCCATGCCAAATGAGGTAGTAGAAATGATCCTCCATTATCTATCTGATAAGGGATATGACCAAGACATGCTACTAGATGCTGAAAAAACGGGTTATATGTTGAAAGATATGGATCCAAATTACCAAAAGAATTTTATGTTTTACCATGAAAAGGTAGAATTGGTTGATTCATACTTCCCATTAAGAGATGATAATTATACAAAATTTACCTTCAATATAGATGTTGATGAGACTTATGGAGTTATAGATCATTTAATGGCTTCTCATGGTGATTATATCCAAGCTGTTACATCAGGTAATGGTAATATAGATATAATTAACAAGGGAACTAATAAAGGCACTGCAATGAAGTTTTTACTTGATAGGTGGGGATACAAGCCAGAAAACCTAATGGCCTTTGGAGATGGTGATAATGACCTTGAAATGCTTGAACTAGCAGGACGCCCTTATTCTATGCCAAGAGCTAGCGAAAATGCCCATAAGATAGCTGAAAAAACTAAATATACAAACAATGAAGATGGTGTATTAAATCAGATAATTGAATACTTTGATATAGAAATATAGGTACTGCACATGAAATTAATTAAAAAACTTTCTATATTTTTATTAACTATATTATTAATTTTTAATAGTGGAGCAAATGTATTTGCTGAAAAAGAAAATAAAGAAATAGCTTGGGATGAAGAAATTATCTATATGGTTTTGACAGATAGGTTTTATGATGGGGATGAATCTAATAATAATCCTCATAATATCGATGGATCTTATGACAAAGATCATTTAGAAGCCTACCATGGTGGTGACTTTAGAGGTATTATTGAAAAAATTGATTACCTAAAAGAATTAGGAATTACAACTTTATGGATCACTCCTATAGTCAAAAACATAGAAACAAATATGATGGAAAATGATAATGGTAAGCAGTATGGCTACCATGGATATTGGGCTGAAGACTTTACTAAATTAGATTCCCATCTTGGTAATGAAGAAGATTTAAAAGAGTTAATTGACCTTCTACATGAAAATAATATAAAACTTATGGTAGACGTAGTTTTAAATCATTCAGGCTATGGTACAAAAAATCAAGGTGATTTTGCAGGTATGCATAGGGAAGAAAGTGCTTCCGGAGATATAGAATCTGAACTTGCAGGTTTACCAGATTTTAAAACAGAAGATAAGGAAGTAAGAGATAAAATTATTAAATGGCAGGTTGATTGGTTAAAAAAATTAAAAACTGATAAGGGAAATAGCATTGATTATTTTAGGGTTGATACTGTTAAACATGTAGACCATCAAACTTGGATTGATTTTAAATCTGCAGTTTTAGAAGAAGATAAAGATTTTAAAATGATTGGTGAAAATTTTGGAGCTTCTGTATTTAACCATGGTGGTTATTTAAGTCCTGAAATGATGGATTCCCTATTAGATTTTGAATTTAAGGATATAGCTAAAAATTATGTAAATGGCAGGATAGAAGATTCAGAAAAATCACTTATAAAAAGGAACCAAGCAATAAGTGAAGAAAAACAAATGGGACAATTCTTATCATCTCATGATGAACATGGTTTCTTGAAAATGAAACTTGGTGGAAATGTAGATAAGTTTTTACCAGCAGTATCCTTGCAATTGACAGCTAAAGGACAACCTGTAATCTATTATGGTGAAGAAATTGGGATGTCAGGTCAAAAAGATGATTTTAGTAAGGGTATATATAGTGAAAATAGGGCTGATTTTGAATGGGATAAAGTAAAGAATAACCCTATATTAGATCATTACAAGAAATTAATATCTATTAGAAATGCTTATGCAGATGTATTTGCTAAAGGTGATAGGAAGACTATATATGCAGATAAAAAGGTATCAGTATTTTCTAGATCTTACAATGGTAAAGATATTTATGTTGCTTTAAATACAAGTGACCAAGACCAAGAACTGACATTTGCTATAGATGATAAAGATATCAATTTAATAGATGTCTATGGCAATAGAAAAATTAATAAGAAGGATAATAAAATCACAGTTAAAATACCAGCTAATAATAAAGCTGGAACGATGATTATGGCAGCAGATGATGATATAGCTGAAAGTTTAAAAACAAGTGATAATTCTATAATAGGTCAAAATAAATTATACATATTGATAACTTTAGGATTGTTGGCAGTTTTAATCATTTTATTTACAAAGAAAAATAAGAAAAAATAAT
>NZ_CAMPYN010000075.1 GCF_946998255.1 uncultured Helcococcus sp.
TTACATCCATGTAGTTTTTTTGAGTCTTTTTGACGTATCCTTCTTCATCTTTATCGAAGACAAAATGCTTATAAAACTGCTTAAAATGCAGGATTTCTAAATTTACATCTTTTGTATCAACGCTATAGCTTCCACATGTACAGTCCTTGGAAACTGGTCAAAGGTTTCTAATTTTTCCAGCCTATAGCCATTTGCTTCAAATAGTTTTATATCTTCTACCTGGCTTACAGGGTTGCAGGATATATAGACAATTTTGTCTGCTTTCATTTTGCTTATTTTTTCTATAGCCTCTGCGTGTATGCCTGCTCTTGGTGGGTCTACTACGACTATGTCTGGTTTTTTTGTTAAACTATCTATTTCTTTCAATACATCATTAGCTTTAAAAACTAGATTATCCAATTCATTGATTTTTGCATTTTCTATTGCTTTTTCTACAGCCTCTTCCACTATTTCTACCCCAACTACTTCCTTGGCTTTTTTGGCAAAGATTTGCGATATGGTTCCTGTACCGCAATAGAGGTCATATACTATTTTATTTTCAATATCTCCTGCAAATTCAAGGGCTCTTTGGTAAAGATTTTCTGCTCCCTTTGGATTTGGTTGGAAAAATGAGAATGGGCTTATTCTAAAGATTAATCCATTGATTTTTTCAGTCAAATAGTCCTTGCCCCATACCTTTTCTACTCTTTCTGCAACAACAGCATCAGCTACTGAATTTGAAACAGTATGGAAGAATGATGATATTTCACCATCTAAATCTAACTGTCTAGCCCTGTCTATAAATTCTTCAAGCAAGTTTTGGTTAATGACTTCTGATTCTTTTGTTACAAGATTTAGCATATAGGCATTTTCATAAATTGAATATCTTATTATGAAAAACTTGAGTTCTCCCTCATGTCTGGTCTTGTGGTGGTGGTTAATATTTTTTTCTCTGAAAAATTCTTGGGTAAATTTTCTTATCTTATCAAAGTCTGGATTTGCTATTGAGCCTCCACCGTAGTCAACTTTCTCATAAAATCTTCCAAGCTTGGCCATGCCTAGGATAAGGGGACCATCTTTTTCAGAATCACCAAAGGTGTATTCCATCTTATTCCTATATCCAGAAATCAAAGGTGAAGGATTTAATTTAATGTCTTCCTTCCAATCTAAGTCCTTATAGAGCTTAGTTAGCATGTTTTTCTTTATTTCCAGTTCTTTTTCATAAGGAATGTTTTCAAACTTGTTACCTGATAATTCATTCAACTTGTCATGGTTTCCTAGCGTTTCCAAGTCTGACTTTTCTTCAATATTTAATAGCTTGCCTGAAAAGTAACCAGCCTTCTTTTTACCAGTTTTTATCAAAACTTTTTGACCAAGGACGCCGCCCTTGAACCTGTATTCTTTTCCTTCATCATCTTGACCAATTGAAAAGTTTGGCAAGACCATATCAATTATTTTTACAACTTTTATCGCCATATATTTCCCTTAATTTAACCCATAGAGTTCATGGAAAAATACTTCTCCATTATCTATGCCATAATCTGTAAATTTTATCCTATTATTTTCTTTCTTTAGTATACCTGCACCTATATTTTTTTCTAAAATATCCTTGTATTTTTCTTCAAAATCTATTGAAAACTTTTTGTTCATCTGGTCAATGTCAAAGCCCTTCATCATTCTTAGATTTAACATTAAATACTCTTTTTCCCTATCTTCTATGGAAAGCTCTTCCTTTTCTAAAAGAGGCTTTTGATCCTTGTCCAAGAGCTCATAGTAGCTATCAAAATCTCTAACATTTTCAAACCTTGTTCTAGAAATATTTCCTGCAGCTCCCATGCCTAGGCCTATAAAGTCATTGAGGGTCCAATATTTGGCATTGTGGATTCCCCTTAGTCCTTTTTTAGCAAATGATGAGATTTCATAGTGGTCAAAGCCATTTTTAACCAGGGTATCTACTACTTCATGGTACATTTTTCTTTCCTCTTCAGGATCAAAAAGCTCTATTTTCCCTTGCCTATACCAAAGGTCAAAATATGTCTGCTCTTTTAAAATTAAAGAATAGTAGGAAATGTGGTCTATATCTAACTTACATGCTATAGACAAGTCTTCCCTTAAAATCTCTATATCTTGTTTTGGGTTGGCCAGCATAAGGTCTATTGATATATTTTTACAACCAAGTTCCCTCATCAAGGCTAGTTTCTTGAATACTGAAGTCCTGTTGTGGAGCCTTCCCATTATATTTAAAACATCATTATTAAAAGATTGGACTCCCATAGAAAACCTATTTATTCCTATTTGCAGATAGGTCTTTATCTTATCTACTTCAACTGATTCCGGATTCATTTCTATGGTAAATTCTATATTGTCTTCCAATACAAATACATTTTTTATAGCATCTACTATTTGGACCATGTATTTTTCATCCAAATATGATGGTGTCCCCCCACCTATATAGATTGTATCTAGGTGGATATTTTCACCCTTATATAGGTTGATTTCCTTTATCAAGTATTGTACATATTTTTCTATTTGTTCATCATTGTTTACAAAGGTTAGGAAGTTACAGTAGTTACACTTCTTTTCACAAAAAGGTATGTGTATATATAAACCTATTGGCTTGTTTTCTGTGTTTATCATAGGCTTTCTACATATTTTTTAACATCTGGACCAACAAAGACTTCCTTGTCATCTGTGATCAATATAGGTCTTTTCACTAACATGCCATCTGTAGCTAATAGGTCATATTTTTCTTCTTCAGTCATAGTTTCTAGTTTGTCTTTTAGATTGTTTTCCCTGTAGATTTTTCCTGATGTATTAAAAAATCTTTTTATATCCAGTCCTGATTTTTTGTGCCAATCTTTTAATTCTTTAACTGTTGGATTTTCAGACTTTATAGACCTAAAGTCATATTTAAGTCCCTTGTCATCCAGCAAATCTTTTACCTTTTTACATGTGGAACATTTTTCATAACATATAAATAACATTTTTACCTCTTCTCTTTTCTTACTTGTGTAACTCAACTTTTAAATAGTTTATAGGAATGTCTCTTTTTCTCCATTTTCTTTCATATTCAGTAACTATATTGTCAGCTTTGAATTCTTCTGTTAAGTCAAAGGTGTATTCTAATAATTCAAAGCCATTTTCTTCAAAGTATTCTAAAGAATCTTCAAAAAATGGTCTGTCATCTGTCTTAAATTCTACTAGACCACCATTTTTCAAGATCTTAACATAGTTTACAAGCTGCCTTGGATGGGTGATCCTTCTCTTATGGTGTTTCTTTTTTGGCCAAGGATTTGAAAAGTTTATATATATTTTATCTACTTCATCCTCTTCAAAAAACTCTGCCAAGTTTTCAGCCTTGTCCTTTAATAGTCTTACATTTTGAATGTTTTCTTCCTCTTCTAGAAACATTCTTCCTGTATAGACAAAAATCTTTTCATCCATTTCTACTGCTATGTAGTTTATATCAGGATTTCTAAGAGCCAATTCTTTTATAAATCCACCACGGCCTGCTCCGATTTCTATGTGGATGGGATTGTCATTTCCAAATATTTCTTTCCATCTTCCCTTATTTTCTTTTGGGTCAAAATATACCAACTTATTTTCATGTAATTCTGGTAGCGCAAAAGGCTTATATCTCAATCTCATAGTCATCTCCTTATCTAAATATTATAACAGATTTGGAAAGATTCATACATGCATAAAAAAAGAAGGATAGAAATCCTATCCTTCTCAATGAATATATTAGCAATTTATCTTAACATCTTTAAGGTCTGCTTCTAAGTCGTGGCCCTCTTCTTCTATTTCACTAAGCATGTCAACACGTCTTTGGTGTCTTCCAGCTTCATATTCAGCATCTAACCATTCTTTAACTATCATCTTAGCCATTTCTGCTCCTACAACCCTAGAACCAAAAGCAACTATATTTGAATCATTGTGTTGCTTTGATAGTTTTGCAGAATATGGTTCACTACAGCATACAGCTCTTACACCTTTTACCTTGTTTGCTGCTATGGAAATACCTACACCTGTACCACAGATAAGGATACCACCATCATATTCTTTATTTGCCACTGCCTTAGCTACCTTTTGTCCATAAATTGGATAATCGGTTTTTTCATCAGTGTATGGCCCTAAATCATCTATTTCATGACCTAAAGATTTTACATATTCAATTATTTCTTTTTTTAAGTCTACTGCGGTGTGGTCGCAGCCAATAGCTAATTTCATACCTTCTCCTTTGTTTTATATCTTAATATCTTTACTAACAAGGATGAATTTCCTCAAACAACTTCTGAGTTTGAGGAATAATTTTACTTACTTTTATAAATCGAATTTATCTTTAATATTAGCTAAAATCTTATCTCTTGTAAATCCGAAGTGGTCAAACACTTCTTCAGCTGGACCTGATAAACCGAATGTTTCCATTTGTACAATCAATCCATCTAAGCCTACATACTTGTACCAAGCTTGTTCTGATGAAGCTTCAATGGCAACTCTAATTGTATCTTCAGGTAAAACTTCTGCCTTGTATTCTTCTGTTTGTGCATCAAATAATTCCATTGAAGGCATTGATACAGCTCTAGCTGATATCCCCTTTTCATGTAAGCTTTCTGCTACTTCGTAAGCTAATTGAACTTCTGAACCTGTACCAATCAATACTATTTCTGGATTTTCTC
>NZ_CAMPYN010000076.1 GCF_946998255.1 uncultured Helcococcus sp.
ACACCTCTTTAGATATTATATCACATATGAAACTTATTTATCAATAATAATTATATTTAAATCTTAATTGTCAATCTTAATTGTCAAGACATATCTTAAACTTAGAAAAATATTCTTTTGCAAATAGCCTTGCTGTTTTAAAATAATATTTTAAAACGCTTTTGACATAAAAAAAAGAACATCGAATCACGTTCTATGTACTGATGCTTATTTAATCCTCTCTAATATTTGTGTTTTACTTCTTAAAATTTGGTCTTGAGAAGCTGTCCTCCCACATGTTGCCGACTATCTTGATTGAGCCGGTGTTATATGCATCAATCGTAAAACCGTTTCTTATATATGTTCTGTTAATTGAGTATATGTCATACATAGTTCCAGATGGATAGTCCAAGTGAACATAGTGTAGAGGTGCTTGCTTGTATGCTGGTATCAAATTAGGTTCCCCTTTAGTTACCCAATAAGCATGGTAATATTTATTTGGATCACTTTGCGATTCGAATTGAGTCTCCATGTTTATAGCCTTGCCTCTATAAATGATTTTTTCTCCACTTACACTTGAATCCTTTGTATATGGTCTTATTCTCAATAGGCTTGAATCATCTTTAGTCTTTGATACAAATTTAGATATAGCATTTTTATTAAAATCACTCTTAATTTTATTTGCTTTTATTCTTTCTTCAATGTATCTTGAATCCTTTGAAGATGATCTCTCTGGTGCATTCTTTGCACTGTTATATTGAACATTTGGATCAAAATACTCTGTTTGTGACTTAATATTACCTTTTAATGTAAGTGCTGTAGTTTTATTTGGTCTTATTACATCTGATTCATTTTTAAATTGTGGTTCATCATAGTCAGTAATTATCTTCCACTTATCTCCGCTGTATTTGAAACCATAACCAGATTTCATTTTTTGGGTATCTTTGCTATTTGGTACTGGTGTTAATTTTGCCTTGTCTGTTATTCTCTTAGCAGATGCATGGTATTCATTACCAACACCTATTCTATATTTCCATTTTACACGAGGTGCATATACTGGAGGTATTTCACCTGCTGGACTTGAATGCTGTGTTTCTCCATCTGGCCATTCTTGATGATGATTGTCAGGTACTGTCCTACAGCACTCATGATAGCATGTTTTTGGAACATATACATCTTTCATTATTTCATCACCATATTTATCATATCTACCAGTTCCTTCTTCTTCCCATTCACCACATTCATATGGATAACAATTATATGTTTCTACCTTTTCCCTATCTTTTACATCCCTTTGTTGTACCTTTTGATACCTATCATGTCTTGTTAGTTTATAACGTGGCTCAACTATAAGTTCATATCTTTGGTCACATCTTATGTTTGTAGACCTTAAATCTTTCCATACTTTTTGATCTAAGTATCTGTGTGTAACTATAGGATTTGGTGCTTTATCATATACATTTATATTGCTTCCATTGTACTTTCTTACAACACCGTTATTTATACCTTCTTTTTCTTTTACATATTTTATTGATTCAGTTAAAATGCTATTTGGTACATATGTTTTATCTTTCCATGAGTCAAGTTCTACTGTATAGTGTGTTTTGTCTATTGCATATACTGGAAGTCCTGGAGATATAACTCCTTCTTGGAATGGGTTCCAGAATCTATCTTCTCTTTGGAATTTACTTGTCCATAGTTCATTGTTGTATTGGCTTACAATAGAAGGTATTTTATCTTGCATATTCTTTTGGTTTGCTTTTATTTTACCAGAATACTTGCTAAATGTTGACATTGTTTCAAATGTTTGATTTCTTTTATCATCCATATCACATAGGTCAAAGTTTCTTGTTAGTGGATCATTTAATAATGGAGTCCTTGTTGTATATGATGATATTGGTCCATCTTCTCTTATGCTCTTAGAACAAGAACCTGGTGTTGGTGTAACAGTTCCATTGTAACAAGTCATTGGTTGTGGGTCTGGCCAGTTTGCAAAGTCATCACATAAATCTACACCTGGTGTTTCTTTACAAACAACAGACTTTACCACATTAGTTTTGGCATGAAAACTCGTTTGTGGTGTGTTTCTTTGTTCTTCTGCCCATCTACGTAAATCTTTAGAACTTTTACCTTCTAATGATTTTAATGCACTGTCATACGCTGGAGTTCCTTCTTTTAAATTTGTTTTTGTATTTAGAAATGTTTTTGCATCATATCTATTACCAAGATTATCCATCTCTTTTGCAGCATTATCTAATATCTGAGAAAATTGAGTATTTCCTGTATGCAAAGTTGCTTCCGAGTAAACTTTATTGCCATCTACACTCTTAACATTTGAAAAGAATCCATCTCCAACATTGTCTCCTCTGCCTTTTGATGTGTGCGTATTGCTATCTCTTGTATCCTCCCAAGCTTCCTTACCGTATTGTGCAGTTTTCATATCTACGTTTGCATTCTTAGACTCAGTCCATATCCCTACCTTATATGAACCATCTGGATTTATTTCTATGATTTTTGCTACGGATTTAAAGTCTTTACCATCAATCTCAACTTTGTCTCCTTTCTTAGGTGGAGTTCCTGGTGGATTGCCATGGAATTGAAAGTTTTGTTGTGTTTCTATAACGTCTCCAGTTATTTCTGTACATTCAGCTCTCACTGTACTAAATGCATTTAAAAACAGCATCGTGAAAATCACGAATGCCGTTATATATCTCTTCATATTAAATTCACTCCTTTACTATTTTGCTAATGATGTTTCCATATAAGATCCAATCCTAAAATTTGTGCATTTATATTTAACACAATTCATATATTGTTTATATGATATATCTGGTATATCAATGAAGTATAAACCATTTGTTGTTGAAATTACTGCTTTATCTATAATAAAATCACCATACTTATTCAAGTAATCATCTATATCACCAGTTGATAACATAGCACATTCATTAGTTATATAATAACTGGGCATTAATGAAAATATTACTCTATTAATAAATTTATCCTTAGCGATACCAGTAACTGAAATATCAACCACGCCAGTTGCATCATATATCTTGTCCATTGATTTACATAATAAATCTGCTTCACTCAATCCAAGATTACCTGATTTTTTTCTATTTAAGTTTTTGTGTTGTATTCTATATTCTTCTTTACTTATCTCTACGCATTGATTTCTATATTTAAGAATATTGTCATCAAAACCATAATCATAATAAAACTCTTTTTTCAATAAGCCTTCTTCTCTTTTTTGGAACTCTTTATCATAGTCGGGATGTCCTTTAGTGAATATAGCAGTTCCTACTCTAGTATCATTTTTATTAGACTTAAATATATTCCAGTTTGCTGGTCTTTGTCCTACAGTATCCACTTTCTTAAAAGGTGCTTGAGAAGTATACTCTAATACAGTTCCTCTAAAATAAGTAACTGAACCATCTGGATTATGAATGATGTCAGCTGCCGTTGGGTATATATCATAAGTACTTCCTTTTTCAATAATCTGATTTTTTTGAAATTTAGCTGTTGGTAGCTCTTCTGGTTTTGGTATTCTTTGTCCACTTGCTGTTACCCATGCTAGGTTTTTATTTTGTGTAGGTGTTTGTGGTGTAGATGTTGGTGTTGTAGGTCTTGGTGTTTGGGCTGTTGTTACTCCTGTGCCTGCGCCTGGTGTTAGGACTACTTCCTTTGCTTTGTTGTCCCAATCAACTTTGAAGCCCAATGTCTCTGCTATGTTTCTTATAGGTAAGAATGTTTTTGATATCGCTGGGTCGATTTGCGCTGGCACGTCTATTGTTACTGCTTTGCCATCTGCCCACATAAGTGGTTTTCCTACTGGGTATGATATTGTCTTACCAGCATATGTTATGTCAACTATGTGATTTGTGCCGTCCCACTCAACTTTTGCTCCTTCGATTGCATTCACTAGGTCTCTTACTCCTACACATGTTCTTCCACCCACAACTCTTAAGCCGTCTGTCATCTTTTGATCTACTCTTACCTTTTCTCCGTCTTTGATGATGAATAGCTTTACTTCGCCTTGGAAGTGTTTTACTTCTTGTTTGATTGGTGCTACCTTGTTAAATTCTTTAATTGCTTCGTCTGGTGCTGCAAGGGCTGTTGCTGTTAATACTTGTGCTGCTATAATTGAACTTAATAATAATTTTTTAGCTTTCATTATAATATCTCCTTTGATTTTATCGTTTTACTTTATCTTAATTATACAATATATCTATAAATATTTCTAGTATTCTTTTAAATAATATTTTGTCCTATCATTTCCAAACATGTTCATATTTAAAAATATGAACATAATTTATTTTGTTTTTGTGTATAGTTTTATGAAATGTAATATTTATTGCTAGAATTTTGAGTGTAATGTAAAATTTTTTTCAAATGCAATAAAAAGTAGTGTTTTTTGTTTAAATTTTTGTTTTTACTATAAATTTGATCTTTCTCTATGTTTTTTATACTAAACTATATATTTCACGCATAAAAAATAAGCCTGCAAATAATTGCAAGCTTATCTATTACATTTTACTATTTAATTTAATATTTATAAATTTCTTCTAAATCTTATTTAATTTCTTCCATTAACTTACCCATGATCCAAACAACGTCTGAGTGCCACTTCTTGT
>NZ_CAMPYN010000077.1 GCF_946998255.1 uncultured Helcococcus sp.
TAAACTTATACCTTGAAGGTAAGATTCAATACATTTTTATGCTAGATAGAAATAATATCATGATTGAAATGGTTGACAAAGTCATGACCATGGACTTCGAATACTTTGAAGACTCAGAATTTGAGCTTAAAGTAAATCAAGCCTTTATGGGGGTTGGAGGGGACAATATAGGTTATCAAAATATTTTAATGAGGACCTTTAGACTTTTACCTAATCTTATTTTGATAATAACCTTTTCGATTTTGTTATTAAAGGAATCATATATAGTTTTTATTGTAAGCATGGTATCCATGCTAATAAATTTATTTTTAGCTACAAAAACAGCTGAATATGCTAATAAGGTTAGACCTGCTATCCAAGATGAGTCTAGGAAATATGAAAAATATAAGGAAGTTGTAGAAGATTTTAAATATGGTAAAGATATTAGAATATTTTCCTTAAAAAATAGGTTATTGGCTAATATCAAAAACTTTATGAATAGGATGCTTGATAAACAACATAAGGTTGATGAATATAGGTTTAAGATTTCATTTTTAGAAAACCTATCAATTTATCTAGGGCAATTTGTAGCCTTGCTTGTCTTTACTTATATGGCGATAAATGGGCAAATGACTATAGCGACTTTGATAGCTTCTTTGACCATTCTTACTATTTTGTCAAATATAATCCAAGCTGTAAACCAAGATGTCACAAATGTATACGAAAATATCCAGTATGTAATTTTAACCTATGATTTTCTAGATTCTAATTTAATAAAGAGTATGAATGGAAAAGACCATAAATTCCAAGGACCTATATCCATTAAATTTGATAGGGTTTCATTTAAATATCCGGGATCTGATAAATATGTATTTAAGGACTTATCTTTTGAAATAGATGCTGATAAAAATGTGGCCCTAGTTGGGGTAAATGGAGCAGGTAAAACTACCATAGTCAAACTTTTAGTTGGTTTATACAAGCCTACAGAAGGAACTATTTACTTAGATGGTGTAAATGCGGATGATTTGAGTATGCAAGCAAGATTTAGAATATTTTCCGTTGTCTTCCAAGAAACGGAACCCCTAGCCCTAACTGTTGCTGAAAATATAGCAGGTGTAGAAGATGGAATAAATAGGGAAAAAGTAAAAGAAACTTTAGAAAAAGTGGGCCTTTGGGATAAGATATCATCACTAGAAAATGGTATAGATCAAAATGTTTTAAAAGTTATATATGAAGATGGGGTTATTTTATCAGGTGGAGAAAATCAAAAACTAATGATAGCTAGAGCTTTGTATAAAAAGGATACATCAGTGATGATCATGGATGAGCCAACCTCAGCCCTAGATGCTCTAGCAGAAGAAAAAATATATAAAGAATTTGATTCATATATGGGAAATAAGACCGGTATATTCATATCCCATAGGTTAGCTTCAACAAGATTTTGTGATGAAATTTTATTCTTGGATGGGGGAGAAATCTCAGCCAAGGGTAGCCACCAATACTTAATGGCAAATTCTAATGAATATAGAGATATGTTTGAAACTCAAGGTAAATACTATAAGGAGGTGGAAAATGAAAGCTTATAAAACTATATCAAGATTGATAAAAGAAGCTTGGAAGATAGATAAGACTTACTTTGTCCTATTAGCCTTACTAGCTATCTTTGAAAGTTTGATCTCCATAGCAAGCATGTATTTACCAGCAAGCGTAATAGCTTACTTAGAAAAAGGAGAATCCTTTAAGTCTATTTTATACCTAATACTTGCCTTTGTAGGAGGAATTTATTTATTAAAACAAATAAGTGAATTTATAAAACTTAAATACCAAAAGAGGGCTAATTTTCAAAGTGAAATGTTAGCTGTTAAGCTATCTGAAAAAACTATGGACCTATCTTATGATAATCTTGAAGATCCAAAAGTTTTAGACTTTATACAAAGGGCTAAGATGCCAATAAGTTGGGGCTATATCGAATTAACTTTAGAGGAAATTAAAGATCTTTTAGTAGCTTTAACTACCATATTTGGATTATTAGTGATTTTATTTACTCATAGTATCGTATACACTCTTACAATATTAGTTATTTTAACACTTTCAACTATAACAACCATACATATGCAAAAAAAGCAAGATAGTTTGATGCAAGAAAATGTTCCTTTAAATAGGAAGTATGGATATTTTCTAGATGAAGCTACTGGTCCTAATAGTCAAAAAGAATATAGAATATATGGAATAAGTAAAATATGGATTTCTAAAATACTTGGATATAGGGACTTTGTATTTAAATGGGTTGGAGACTTGATCGGTATTGCAACTAGATTAGAAGTTTTTAGAACTATCTTTGCCAGCTTAATTACCTTTATAGCTATCGCCTATAATGGGACAAGATTAATAAGTGATATATGGGGTCCGGTAATAAGCATAGCTACTTTTACCCTAGTTTTTAATTCAACAGATAAATTAGTAAACCTTATTCAGGCTGTATCAAAATCAATCTCGGGATTAAATACTGCCAATGCCCATTTAAGCCCATGGAAAGACTATATCGACTTAAAAGAATTTAAAAATACAGGAAATAAAAAAGTAGATAAGCTAGAAAGTCTTGAATTTAGAAATGTTTACTTCTCTTATCCAAATACTGATAGGTTGATACTTGAAGATGTATCATTCAAAATAGAAAAAGGAGAAAAAATATCAATTGTAGGATTAAACAATGCAGGTAAGTCTACCATAGTAAAATTAATATCTAGGTTTTATGAGCCAGACAAGGGTAAAATTTTATGGAATGGGATAGACATAAAAGATTATGATATAAATTCTTATATAGAGCAGATTTCAGCAGTCTTCCAAGACTTTACCCTCATGCCTTATACAATATTTGAAAATATAATGCCTGGCTCTGATGATAGGAAAGAAGCTGAAGAATCCTTGAAAGATGTAAATATGTATAACTATATTGAAAGCCTGCCTAAGAAAATGGATACTTATCTTGACAAGTCTTTAGAAAAAGATGCTACACATTTTTCAGGTGGCCAAGCTCAAAAACTTGCTATTGCTAGGGCTATAAATAAGGGAGGATCACTCATGATCATGGATGAGCCTACAGCTGCCTTAGACCCTATAGCAGAGTCTGAAATATTTGAAAAGTTCGCCGAGTTAACAAAAAATAAAACTTCAATATTTATATCCCATAGGATGTCATCATCAACCTTTTCTGACAAGGTCCTATTGATAGATGAGGGTAGGGTTGCCGCCTATGACCACCATAGTAAATTGATGAAAGGACATAATTTATATAGGGAGCTATTTGAAACTCAAGCTAAAAATTATATATAAATAAAACTCTCCCTTTTTGATTAGGGAGAGTTTTATCCTTAGAGGATATGTCAATTAAAATTTTTATATAATCATTTATTTATAAATCTCTTTAGTTTTTCTAAATCACCATCGTATGGGTAAGTTTCAAAATCTAATTCTTCTGCTATAGTCAGACTTTCTTGGCAGGTATCTATTAGTAGGCAGTCTTCTGCCTTTAACTTATTTTGCTTTAAAAAGTCAAGGTAAGATATATAGGTTGGTTTTATAAAACCTCTTACATATGATATGTAAACCCCATCGAATAAATTAATTAAATCTTGGTTAGATCTTTCGATATTTACAAATTGGTCAGAAAAGTTAGCAAATAGATATAGGTTAACGGATTCTTCTTTTAACTTTTCTAGGTATCTTTCCATTTTACCGTTTATATCAAAAAACTTGTACCAATTAGTCAAGATTTCTTTTATCGGTTTATGATATTTAGGATTTACTTTTTTTATAGCCTTGTTATAAACCCTTTCTATGGTTTTGCCTTTATATAGTTCATCCCATACTTTTTTTGAATCAAATAAGTCTTTAATGTAGTCAGCATCTTCGGTGGAATCTGTGTAATTATAAAAAACTTCATCTTGGTCGAATGAGGCGATTACATTTGCAAAGTCAAATATCAAATTTTTCATACTTTACCACCTTTACATCATTTTGCCTATATTATAGCAAAAAGAAAACATTTTCACAAGTTATATTAGTAGTTTATTATATTTATAGTAAAAGGGATAGTTTTATTATGGTTTTTGTAGAATTATATCTTGACTATAAATATATGTAATATTAAATTTATATCTAGTCATTAAAATGTTATAATACTTATTAATTGAATGGAGGGATTATGTCAAACACAGTAAAATATATAAAAGAGTTAACAAATATAGCTTCACCTACAGGCTATACAAAAGATATTATTAATTATGTAGA
>NZ_CAMPYN010000078.1 GCF_946998255.1 uncultured Helcococcus sp.
TAAGAAAAAAGGTGATGTGCAGACTAAATTTAACTAATCTGCAACACCACCTTTTGTTTAATTTGGATAATATATAGTTTCGTAATTGAATATATCAGCTCTTGCATAGCTAACAGTAAATTCAATTATTTTATATTTTTTATCATAAGAAGTTCTTTTAATTTTCAAAACTGGGGTATCAGGCTTTATGCCTAGTTTTTCAGCTTGGTCTTTGTTTACCTTATCTACGGAGAAATCTTCTCTTACCTTATAGACTTTTAGATTATAATAATTTTCAAAAATGTTATATAAAGGGTAGGTATTTAGTAGGTCTCTTGTTAGCTCTTCAAATCCTTCATATGGGACATAGGTTGTTTCTAAAAGCATCTTTTCATCATCAGCTAGTCTTAATCTAGTGAAGGATATAAATTTTTCCTCATTTTCTAAACCAAGATTTTTGTTAATATAAGATGGTTTGTTAGTTATATTAAAATCCAGGATAATAGTTTTAGGAGTTTTTCCCAAGGATCTAGTCTGATCTGTGAAAGAATAATAATTTGACAAGTTTTGTCTTTTAGGAGGTCTAGACACAAAGGTTCCTTTACCTTGTAGTCTTTCAACATAGCCGGATTTTTCTAATTCAGCTATCGCAGACCTCACAGTAGTACGTGAGACATCATAGTCTAAGCAAAGTTGTCTTTCTGAAGGCAATTTTGCACCTACATCCATTTTTGTAACTTCTTTTTTTAATGCGTTTAATAATTCATGATATAAAGCCATAATCCACCTCTTTAGTATAATAATTATAGCATATTTGATTATTAGAAGACACTTATATTCATAAATTTGTTATAATAAGTTTATGGAAATAAGTAATTTAGATATGGCAAAATTATTGGCAGAAAAAGTTAATACTAAATCTGGTAGAGCATATTTTGTAGGTGGTTATGTAAGAGATAAATTTTTGCAAGATAATAAGTATGATAGTAATGCAGATATTGATATAGAAGTTCATTGCATTGAAGAATCTGATCTTGTTGATATTTTAGAAAGTATAGGACCATATAGTAAAATAGGTAGGTTTTTTCCTGTTTATAAATTTTTGGGATACAATATAGATATAGCCCTACCTAGAAGCGAGAAGAAAACAGGAGATAAGCACCAAGATTTCTCAGTGAATATCGATCCTTATATGGGGACATATAAGGCATGTGAAAGAAGAGACTTTACTATAAATGCTATAATGGAAGATATCTTAACTGGAGAATTTATAGATCCTTTTAATGGAATTTCCGATATTAAAAATAAAATTATAAGACATATAAATACTGATAAATTTGGCGAAGATCCATTAAGAGTTTTGAGGGCTGCCATGTTTGCTGCTAGATTTTCTTTTGATATAGATATTGAAACTATAAATTTATCAAAGGAAATAGACCTATCAAATTTATCCAAAGAGAGAGTTTTTGTCGAATTAGAAAAGGCCTTACTTATGTCAAAAAGACCTTCAATCTTTTTTGAAAGATTAGGAGAAATGAATCATGTAAATTATTGGTTTCCTGAGATTGAAAAACTTAAAGGTGTAGAGCAAAGTGAAGAACATCACCTAGAAGGGGATGTCTATAGACATACTATGATGGTTTTAGATGAAGCTGCAAATCTGAAAGAAAAAAGTGACTTTCCATTATCTTTTTTATTGGCTAGCCTTTGTCATGATTTTGGCAAAATAGTGGCAACTGAAACAATAAATAGAAAAGTTCATGCTTATAAGCATGAGATAAAGGGTTTACCACTTGTTAAGGATTTTGTAAAAAGACTTACAACAAATAAAAAGATTTTAAAATATGTGCTTAATATGACAGAATTACATATGAAACCTAATATAATGGCTAAGGATAAATCAAAAATAAAAAGTACAAACAAAATGTTCTATGAATCTATAAGTCCAAATGACTTGATATTATTAGCTATAGCTGATAACAAGGCAAGTTTATCTATCTATGAAAAAGAAGACCCATCAAATTTTCTTTATGAAAGATATGAAATCTTTAAAACATATATGGAAAAAGACTATGTCAAAGGTAAGGATTTAATTAATTTAGGTATAAAGGAAGGTCAAGTATTTAATGAATTATTAAGCCTATCTTTAAAACATAGGTTAGCAGGAATTGAAAAAAAAGAATCATTAAAACAAATTTTAGGGTATTATAAAAGTATAAGTAAAAAATATGAGGAGAAAAACTTATGAAATGGAAGGGTAGGAGAGAATCCGACAACGTAAGAAAATCATCTGGTGGACAAGGAGGACCAGTCGGCTTAGGTGGTCTTGTAGGTGGTTTAGGAGGAACAGGTATTGTAATTTTGCTAGCTGTTTCTTTATTATTCAATATTAATCCTTTACAGCTTATAGGAACTGGAATAGGAGTGGACCAGGGTAGAAGCTCACAAAATGTAGAAGAGTATGTACCTAGATCAGAAGAAGAGGCTGAAATAGAAAAGTTTTTATCTGTAGTTTTGGCGGATACCGAAGATGTATGGGGTGAAATATTTGCAGAACATGGTTCTAAATATGTAGAGCCTACTTTAGTATTATACCAAAACCAAGTTAAGTCAGGATGTGGTCTTGCTTCTAATAGAATGGGTCCATTTTATTGTAGTGCTGACCAATCGATTTATATAGATGTTGAATTTGCTAAACAATTAAGAACTACCTTTGGTGCTAAAGGAGATTTTCCTTTCGCCTATGTTTTAGCCCATGAAGTTGGACACCATGTTCAATTACAAACTGGAATCTTGAATAAGGTTCATAGTTTAAGGGGCAGAGTGAGTGACAAAGAATTTAATAGGCAAATGGTAAACCTAGAATTACAGGCTGACTATTATGCAGGAGTATTTGCGCACTATGTAGGATCAAAAGGATACTTGGATCCAGGTGATGTTGAGGAAGGTTTAGCAGCAGCATCAGGAGTAGGTGATGATAGGATACAAGAGATGTCAGGTAGAAGAGCCAATCCTGATACTTTTCAACATGGTACTTCTAAACAAAGAAGTGAATGGTTCATGAGGGGTTACAAGTATGGTGATTTGGAACATGGTAATACTTTTGAGCTTGTAAATAATTAAAAAAAAACAAGATGCTGATGAATTAAAAGCCTTGACTGGTACAGAAACAAGAAATTCTTACTGGTTTAATATGCTTGATAACTTCTCAGAGAAAGCTATTCAATTGCGTTATAGGGAGCAAACAAAAACAGAAAAAGCAATTTATAACCTATTTGGGTCTTTCAAATTTAATCTTGAAGATAGGACTTTGAGGGTTTCAGTTACTAATGATTTTGAATATATAGTTAATAAGCTTACGGCTAATTTTACAGTTTACGAACTGGCAGAGTTTACCAGTTTAAGGTCAACTTATGCTAAAGCTATGTATAGAATACTAATATTTTATACCCTTGAAAACCTTATCTTAAACTTTTTAAATTACTAAAAATTGATTAAACAAACTTGAAAGGAATATATTTAACTAGGAATAAATTAAAAATGTTGTAGATTCAAGAAACTCTCTGATTCAGACGAAAATCTTGAAGGACAAATGAGTGCTGATGATTATTAGTTTGCAACTTTGTTTTTTGCTTTCTTGAGAACGGTATGCTAGTATGGGGAAAATATATTTGTGAGGTATTTATGAATTTTGATTTTTATATAAGCTTATCAATGATTTTAAGTGCTGTATTTGGATTTATATCTATAGTGCTCAGCTTTCTAACATTGATAAAAAATAAAGATATTTTCAAAAAATTATTTTGTAGTTTTTTATCCTTAGGAATTATGTTGCTAGTTCAATTAACTTATAATTATATTGAGCTATTCTATGGGAATGTAGACTCTATGATAGACAATATACCATTTTTATTGAAAGTTAATTACTTGGTATTCATTCTAGTATTGATAATTAGTATAATTTCAGTCTTTTTAAATGTTAGAAATAAAAAGAATATATAGCTTAATTTCAGCCTAAAACACAGAAATAATTTTATACTATAGTTGGAACAAAAAATATGAAATATCTTGAAACTGTAAGTTACAGACGTTTTTTGTTTTTAATTTTTTGTGGTATAATACAAATAGCTAAACAATGTTAGTAAGTCCATAAGGACACAAAAAGGTGGTGTTACAGATTAGTTAAATCTAGTCTGAACATCACCTTTTTTCTTAAATATTTGAATTTAGACATTACAGTCTAGTCTAAAAT
>NZ_CAMPYN010000079.1 GCF_946998255.1 uncultured Helcococcus sp.
ACAAGTTTAAAGTCAGATATGTCTAAATCTAAATTATCATCAAAGTCTAATTCTACAGTTACTGTAGTTAAAGTACTTATTCTTTCAGCTAATTGTAATAGGAAGTCCCATGCTCCATTTTCAGGGTCATCCCCACCTGGTAATAGCTCAATCATACCCGCTAATTGTTCAGGTATTTCAATATCTTTCATATCTATAGCAAAGGTATACTCAATAGGCATATCTTTATCTGGATCAATTATATTGTATTTTCTGCTATCATCAGCTAAAACTTCCTCTTCTGAGTTGAAAACTTTTCTTAACCAAGATAGTGTCCTATTTCCACCGGTTGCATTATTAAAGTCATAAATAGTTTCATCTTCTTTATAGAAGTTTACTTCTAACTTATCTGATACTTGTGGATTATTTTTTAATTTTGCATTGATTATTAATGTTCTATTTTTGAAAGTACTATTGGTAGTTAAGGATAAATCTTTAAATACTCCTACATTTTCAACACTTGTAGAAAAATCTATGTCATTTTCGTTGATTTCTACTTGGTGACCATTGTAGGTTGCTACTAAAGGAAGTTCAAATTGTTTTTCATAGATTGCTGAAATCCTTGATTCGGAGAACTTTAAGTCAGTTGGTGTTACAACATTTAAGCTCTTGCTTCCAACTACCTTATTGTCATGTACTATTTGTACATCAACTTTACCTTCTTTTTTAGCAGTAAATTTATCACCATCTATAGATCCTATAGTAGAATCAGATAATTTCCACTCCCAACCTTCTGGTAGTTGTGCAGAGTTACCTGATGATGATACACCAGTTTTTTCTAAGTCTAAACTAGAACCTACAGTTAAATAATCTTTTTCTGTATCAATTAAAGCGTGTGAAAAATCATTATTTGTCTTTGATGTAGATACTACAAATAGGGATGAAGAAATTGATCTTTCATAACCATCTGATGGTCTTGTGATAATTGAAACCTTATCATCACCTTCTTTTTTAGCTGCCATAGATGCCGATCCACCACCATCTAGGTTCATAGCTATGACTGCACCTTCATCTATCATCATTTGAGCAACTTCTTCAAAGGTAGCACCTGTTGAATATGGTTTTTGTCTACCATCTACTGTTAAAAATATTACTCTATTATCAGCTGTTAACCCCACAGCAGATCTTGATGCCCTATTGATATCTCTTAGATTTTTTTCTACAGGTTTTACTAAAGACTTACCATCTCTTACAATGATGTTTTGTCCACCAATAGCTTCTATAACATCATCTTGCACATTTTGATATTCTTTACCTGTACCAATCATTGCTTTACCATTTTTTAATATGGCAAAGAAGTTTCTGTTGTTTCCAGGATTATATTTCACACCTTCCATTACCAATGGACCATTAGGTTTACCATTAGCCATGTCGTAAAAGTCACCATTTATAGCGGCAACAACTTGGTAGTTTTCAACATACTTATCTTTTTTATTTGGATCTGTATGGTTTTTAATAGCCGCTTCTATTTGGTCTGTCATCCTTGAGAATGTCCACTTTGTTGGATTGTTGTTGTAATAGTTAGCATGAACATGTACATCATCTCTTGATACATCTATCTTTGTTGTGTAATATACTGTTTGATGTTTTTCAGGAGTTAATACATAATTAATTTCATTTATTACCCCTGGAGCTAAAGTAGACTCTTTAGTTTGGAATTTTTCATATAGTTTTTCTTCTTTTGGCTCTTCTACATCTTCATCTTCATAATCAAGTTTTTCTAATTCAACTTTTGTTAAAATATATAAATAATCAGCAAAAGAATATACTGTAGCTTCTCTTAGGTCTTTTTCTCTCGAAAGCCCTCTTTCAGCTTCTAAAGATTTTACACCAGAGTTATTTGTATATATATTTAACATTTCTTGTCTGATTTCTTCTTTTGTTAACTTGTTAGGAAATCTATTTAAGATAAAGTATAAAGCCCTATCCTTATCTGACAAGGTCTTGGTATAATATTCTTCCATTAATTGACTTAAGTCTTTAGTTGAAGCCCTATAGTTGTTTAATAGGTAATAGGCATCTAAGTCACCACGAATATCAAGTATACCGAATGATGATTCAGCTTCATCGTCAACTTCTAGATATTTTTCTCTAATTTCTGTAGCCATGGTTTCAACATCAGATCTTGTAACCCTCGTACTTGAATATTTCAATAAGTCTACCAAGTCACCAGCCCAGCCACCAAAGTCAGAACTTGTTGAAGAGTTTTTGTTGGTAATACCAATATTCATAGTACCGAACATATGACCAAATTCTACTTCTTGGCCGTTTGGAGTTGTGAAGTTATTTAAATTTCTAACTCCGCTAGCTGTATTTCCTGTTTCTTTTTCTCTTTTAGCTACATATTCTATAAAGTCAGTTTTAGTTTTACCTGCTAATATTTCCCAACCACCTGATGATGCATACTTTTCCACACCAGTTCTAACATAGTTTAAAACTAATTCTTTTACATCTTCATTTGTATTGGTCTTAGCATATTCTTTAGCATATACTTCTAGGTTTTTTTGATGTGCTAAAAATTCTTTATAGGTAAAAACTTCTGCTTCATTTTGGACTGATGCCACTTGTGCTATATTTTCTTCTTCAGTAGCCTCGGTCTCTTCTTCATCTACAGTTATATCTTCATTTTTAGTTTCTGCTACAGTTTCGATATCTTCACCTGTATTGTCATCAAGATTAGCTAAAACTATGCTTGGTGCAAGATTACCAAAAACTAGTAGTAGGGCTAAGGTTAAAGATATAAACTCTTTTAATCTTTTTCTCAGCATAAATACCTCTCATATAAATATTAATATATTCAAAAAAAAGAGACTGGCCATACCAGTCTCTTAGTTTTACTTACTTAAAAGATCTTATTATTTATCTTCTTTCTTTTTAGATGTAAATACATAAGCCCCTGCTGATGTTAATAAAGTAATAGCTGATAAAGCTATACCCATATCGCTAGTACCTGGGTTCTTTTCAGTTGAAGTTACTGTTGTACCATCTTTTTTGTCGTTTTTATCTTTTGATTCTTCTGTTGTTTCTTCTTTTGATTCTTCAGAAGTTTCATCTTTTGATTCTTCCACTTCTTCTGCAGGTGTTAATGGTGTTAGTGGAATACTTGTTTCATCTTCATCTTCATCTTCGTCTTCTTCAGCTGGGAACATTGGTGTTAAAGGTACACCTGGGTTTTCATCTTCAGTTTCTTCATTGAAGTATCCTGCTTCTCCTAAGATTTCTTCAATAGCATCTACTGAATCAGCTTCTTCAACTTGTTTTACAAAGTCATTTAATGCTTCTTCTGATAATCCTTCAATTGATTTTAATTTTTCTTTAGCTTCTGCTTTTTGTTTTGCTAATGGATCAACTTCTGGTCTTTCATCAAAGTATCCTGCTTCTCCTAAAATTTCTTCAATAGCATCTACTGAATCAGCTTCTTCAACTTGTTTTACAAAGTCATTTAATGCTTCTTCTGATAATCCTTCAATTGATTTTAATTTTTCTTTAGCTTCTGTTTTTTGAGCTTCAGTTACTTCTCCTGCAGCAAATATACTGCTTGCTCCTGCTGAAACTACTAATGATAGCGCTAATAATAAAGCAGCTATTTTTCTTACAATACTTTTGTTCATAAAATCCTCCCTAAATATTGAACATATTGACATATGTACTTTAATTAAAAGTATATAGTATAAGTTACCTTTTTTCAAGTACAAACTTTCTATTTTCTTCTTTTACTGTATGTATTATTATAACTTTAACTTAATTATATAGCAATGTTATTCGTTATCATGTTATAATCTTAATATAAGATATTAAATATTATTAATAGATGACACATGAAAGGAGACTTTATGAAAAAATATCTATCTATAATCTTAGCTACTCTTTTGGTTTTAACTGCTTGTGGTAAAACTGATAGTGAAAGTAGCAAGGAATCAGTTAAAGAAACTAACATAGAAACAAGCAAGGAAACTACTAAAGAGACCATAAAAGAAACAGAAGCTGAAGAAGAAAAGATGGACCTTGCCCTTTACTATATTTTAGACATGGACAACGAGTTTACTTTAGTAAGAGAAGTCCACCAAGTAAA
>NZ_CAMPYN010000080.1 GCF_946998255.1 uncultured Helcococcus sp.
AGAGAAAAAGTAGAAATCTTCGGTTCAGCAAACAAAGCTTAATTTGATTAAAGATTAGATGTGTAAGACTCATGTTTTACACATCTTTTTTTATTCTTTCTTTATTTGTGATAAAGTATATATAAGATAAAAAAATAAAGGAGATAGTGTGGAAAACTATAATGATATGAAGCTTTCTGAGCTTAAAGAAATAGCCAAGGATATGGGGATTAAATCCATATCAAAATATAATAAAGCAGAATTAATAAGTGTAATAAAAGCCCAAGAAAATTCAGCTTTCAATGAAAATAACAATTTTAAAAAATCAGACGATTCTAAAAGTTCAACATCTAATAATTCTAATTCTAAATATGACCATAATAAAGAAAATAAGGAAAAATCAAATAATGAAACCAAAGAAATTGAAGGTTTGCTAGAGGTTTTACCAGATGGTTATGGATTTATTCGTACTGAAAACTTTAACTCTGGAGATGATGATGTTTTTGTTTCACCAGTTCAAATTAGAAGATTTAAGTTGAAAACGGGTGACCATATTAGGGGGTTGATTAGACCAAGTTTAAATGAAAATGAAAAACATCCTCCGCTTATATATGTAAATGCTATAAACAACCATGGACCTGAAAATGCCTATAAGAGAAGAAACTTTGAAGATTTAAGACCTATTTATCCAAAAAATAAATTGGATTTAATTGATAGTAAAAATAATATTACAAATAGACTTATTTCTTTAGCATCTCCTATAGGTAAGGGACAAAGAGGACTTATAGTTGCTCCACCTAAAACAGGTAAGACCAATATTATAAAGTCCTTGGCAAATGCAATAGAAAAGAACCATCCTGAAGTGAAAATATTTATTTTACTTATTGATGAAAGACCTGAAGAAGTTACTGATATAGAAAGATCAGTAAACAAATATACCCAAGATAGGCCTGAATCAATGAAGACAGAGGTGGTTGCTTCAACCTTTGATGAACAATTGGAACACCATGCCAGGGTAACAGAAATGACCCTAGAAAGAGCTAAGAGGCTGGTAGAGGAAGGTAGAGATGTGGTAATATTGCTAGACTCTATAACGAGAATGGCAAGAGCCTACAATGTCTTGACCCCGTCATCTGGTAAAACCTTGTCTGGTGGTTTAGATCCACTGGCTCTTCATAATCCTAAGAGATTTTTTGGTGCTGCAAGAAATATAGAGGAGGGGGGTTCCCTAACTATAATTGCAACCTGTTTGTTAGATACAGGTTCAAGAATGGATGATATGATTTATGAAGAATTTAAGGGAACTGGTAATATGGAGTTACACCTAGATAGGAGTCTAGCCCAATTATCAATTTATCCAGCTATAGATATTGTCCAATCTGGAACAAGACGTGATGAGTTGTTGTTAACAAAAGAGGAAAGAGAAGCCTTTGTAAAAGTAAGAAGAATGTTTAAAGACACAAGAGTTGATCAAAGTTTACAACAAATATTAAAACTATTTAAGAATACTGATGAAAATAAGGACCTAATTGAAACTATTAAAAATATTTAATATTTTCCGAAAATGAAAACATGAAAACAATTTCTTAGGAAATACTGATAAATAACAGTAGTATCCTAATCTCAAATAAAGATGAGTATAAAGCTTATAATTTATTTTCTAAAAATGATAAAATGTCCTTGACAATGTTTTCATAGTGTTATATTATTTAATCGTAAAAGATAGATATTTTAAGACTGGCACAAAATTGTTTATTCTTTTTCATCATAATTAACTCCAAAAAAAGCAGCCTGGCTGCTTTTTTATTTTAAAATAAAAATGGCCTCTAAAATTTAGAGGCTATAAGCTATTTAATCATCTTATCTTCTACTTGACTAAAGTCTTCAATAAAATAGTCTGCAATTTTTTTGTTTTCTTCTCTTTCTGTCATATTTTCATCATAGACAGCAATGGTTGTAAAACCTGCTTCATTGGCTAGTTCTGTAGCATATCTAGCATCGTCAAAAAATACAATATTTTCTGGGTCTACACCAGTTTTTTCTACAATAGCTTGATAGTACCTAATATCGCTCTTGCTGTAGCCAAGGGTATCAGGTGTGAATAGTTCTTTCAAAAATCCATCTAAATTATTTGATTCGATTCCTATTTTTGCATACCTATGATCAGTTGCTGTAGCAAGGTACATGTCATATCCCATATCATGCCATTCTTTCAATTTGTCATATACTGAAGGTTTGCAAGCGTCAGAGTCGGAATATTCTTTTATAAGGTGGTCGTGAAGATATCTTAAAATTTTACCCTTAGCCATATGACCAAATTCTTCCTCTATATTTTCATATATATAATGAATCATAGAATCTTCTTCGGCCATGAATTCATCTAGATTATCAACCTGGTCCAAGTTAGCTTTTAGGTCTTCGTAGATTCTTTTCCACATACCCATTGAGTCTAAAAGTGTTCCATCCATATCAAATACTAATGTCTTTTTCATAAAATTTCCTTTCTTTTAGTTAACTCCAGTCCATAAATTATACACCAAAATAAATATTTCTTCTATGGTCTTTTATGGTATAATTTTTATACATAAAAGAGTAAATTAGTTAATTTTTGAGGATATTATGAATATAAGAAAAAGAATTGCAATAGATTTAGGGACAACTTCAGTTTTGGTTTATTCTAGAGTTCATGGAGTTATATTAAACGAACCATCTGTAGTTGCAGTAAACACATTTACCGATGAAGTCGTTGCTGTAGGGGAAAAAGCCAAGGAAATGCTTGGTAGGACTCCAGGCCACATAGTTGCAGTAAGACCATTAGAAGACGGTGTTATCACAAATTATGAAGCAACAGAAAAAATGTTAAAATATTTTATTAAAGAATCAATAGGGACAACACTTTTCAGACCAGATTTAATCATTTGTGTACCTTCAGGTGCTAACCAGGTGCAAATGAGGGCTGTAAAACAAGCCGGTATAAAGGCTGGTGCCAATGAAGTTCACCTTATAGAAGAACCTTTAGCTGCAGCTATAGGTTGTGGAATTGAAATTGGTGATGCTAGGGGATCTATGATAATAGATATCGGTGGTGGTACATCTGATATTGCAGTAATTGCAAGGGGTGGAATAGTTACTTCTGCTTCCTTGAGAACTGCTGGTGACCAGGCTGATAAAGACATAATTGATTATATAAGGTCTACTAGAAATGTAATTATTGGTGAAAAAACAGCTGAAAAAGTTAAGAAGAATCTGGGATCTATAGAGTCAGACTTGACTGAATTTACAGTTAAGGGTAGAAATATTTCTACAGGTCTTCCAGAAGAAGTTAGCTTAAACTTAGATGATGTTGATGAAGCCCTAGATAATATGCTTACAGAAATAGCTAATGGTGCTAAACAAGTTTTATCTACTACACCACCAGAATTAGTTTCAGACCTATATGAAAGTGGGGTAACATTAACAGGTGGGGGAGCCTTAATCAGAGGTATGAAGGAAAAAATCCAAGGCTTAATTAAAATTCCTGTTAATATTGCAGATGATCCTATTTCATCAGTTGTAAAGGGAACAGGTAAGTCCTTAAACTGGATAAACAAACTAGCAGTTGCAGAAGATAGTAAGCTTGAACTTTCCAGAAGAATAATGGAAAATAAAGAGAAATTAAGAAGAAGATAAAAGTGGTCAGAGGATATAAATTATCCTCTGACTAAAATACTTTTAATTTCCCTTGACATTTATTTTTTAATGTCCTATAATAATATTTGTCGTCGGAGTGTGGCTCAGCTTGGTAGAGCACTCGGTTTGGGACCGAGGGGTCGGAGGTTCGAATCCTCTCACTCCGACCAGTATATAATGTAAACGGCTAGAAATAGCCGTTTATTTTTTATTGATACTAATTTGATACTAAAAGTTTTTTTACTCCTATTTATAGGGGTTATTTAGTACCATAAATAGTGTAAGAGAGAAAGTAATTTCAATCTTGCACTATTTTTGTATAATGAAAGAGTAGTATGACGAAGGGGTTTTAGGGTTAAAATATCCGTCACAAAAACTGTCATCTACCTCTTCATTATTCATATTCGGTTAAGCAGGTTGGGCAAAACGTCCGTGTCA
>NZ_CAMPYN010000081.1 GCF_946998255.1 uncultured Helcococcus sp.
TCAATAATCATGTTAGCAACACGTCTTTCAACTTCTCTTATATCAATTGGACGACCAACTTTATTTAAAACTATCATAGTTTCCTTAAAGTCAAAGTCTAAGGCTCCCTTTAATTCACGTTTGTCTTGTAAAATTTGGTGAAGGTCTTTCATTAAGTGAAGTTTTTCAACTAATATATCATCATTATAAATGTTATTTTTTCCTTCTAATAAATCTGATACTTGATCATAAATTAGCCTATAATCACTCTTTATCACTGACTCATAAAAGTCATAGTCTAAAACCTTACCTTTCTTATCTATTTTCATCTTAACTGTGACAGTTAACCTATCCACGTCGGGGTTTAATGAACATAGTCCATTTGATAATTCTTCTGGTAGCATAGGTATAACCCTGTCCAATAAATAAACAGAATTTCCTCTTTCATAGGCATCCTGGTTGATAGCTGAATTTTCTGTTACATAATTTGCCACATCAGCTATATGGACATATAAGTCATAAGTATCACCATTTTTTTCAATGGAAATAGCATCATCGAAGTCTTTAGCTGTTTCTCCATCTATGGTAACTGTAAATAAGTCTCTAAAATCAACCCTTTTAGAAATTTCTTTCTTGCTAGGTTTATCTGGTAAAGACTTAGCGTAATTTAGAGTTTCATAAGAAAACTCATCAGGTAAATCAAACTTTTTAGCAATAGAAAGTATTTCTATACCTGTATCATTTACATTACCTAATACTTCAACAATTTTTCCTGTAGGATTTTTATCCTTTTTCTTGAAGTCAACTACTTTAACTATAACCTTGTCCCTATTTTTAGCGCCATTTATATTTTCATGCGGTATAAAAATATCATATCTGGCATTACTATCATCTAATATAACAAAGCCATACTTTTTAACCTTTTGGAATTCTCCAACTAATATATCTGGATTTCTAGAAATAATTTCTATAATTTTTCCTTCAGGTCTATTTCCATCTCCCGCATCTTTAGTTATCTTAACTTTAACTTTATCATTATCCAAAGCTCTATTTAAATCATCTTTACCAATAAAAATGTCTTGTTCATTTTCATCATCTGGAATGACAAAACCAAAGCCTTTTTTATTTATATCTAATTTTCCTATTAAAACTTTCATATTTTTTCCTTTTTTACTCATATTAAAATTATACCATTATTGAAGGAGAATGGGAAAATTTGTGTCTTTTCATTCTTTTTATATGAGATTTTAACAAATAAAAAACCTGGTTTTAAAACCAGGTTTTGGATATTAGCTAACTACTGCTAACACTATTGATGATATTAAGAATAAAACTCCTGATACCACAACAATTTTATTTAATAATGCTTCTTTTGCTTTTGTAGCACCTGCACCAAATACATTTGAATCTTGTCCTGATAAAGATCCCATTCCTTCAGCTTTAGGTTCCATTAACAAAGTACTAATAATAATACCTAAACTAGATATAACTAGTAAGGCTAAAAATACTGTTTTCATTTAAACCTCTTTCATAAAATTTCTACAATATTGGAATTATATCAAATATCCCTGATTTTTTCAATTAATACTTATCTTATCCTTTAGTTTTTCAAATGTTTTTTCACCTATGCCCGATATATTTTTTATATCTTCAATAGATTTGAATTTATTAGTATTTCTATAGGATATGATCTCTTCTGCTCTAGTTTTACCAATACCTGGTAAAGTAGTTAATTCTGATAAATCTGCCTTGTTTATGTTAACCTTATTACTTGCTGCTTTTGTGGATCTGGGAGTAGTTTCTTCAAGTTTAGAAGAATTTTCACCAACTTTATAAACATGGATTTTCATTTCATCTTCTAATTTTTGAGAAAGATTTATACCTTCTATGTCAGCTTCCTTACACAAACCTCCAGCTTTTTCTACCAGGTCATTCATCCTAGCATCATGCTCCATCTCATAAACTCCAGGATTTGTTATACATCCAGATATATCAACATAAATCTTAGTTTGTACTGGTTTTTGATCTTCAGTATTAGTTTCTAAAAAGCTTTCAGTCCTAGTCTCGACTTCTTCTTCAGACTTAAGATTAGCAGTATTATCAAATTCTTTTATTTTATTTCTATTTATAAAACCAAATATTGCAATGATTATAATAAGTAATATGGTTACAATCTTATCTAAATTGTTTTTTATTTTCATAACTCCCCCTAAATGGGCGAGCTGTCTAATCCCATAATTTTTCTAAATCGTAAAATTCTCTCTGTTCTTCGGTAAATATATGCACTATAATGTCACCCAAATCTACTAGTATCCATGAAGCATCTCTAAATCCTTCATTGGCATATATTTCATAACCTTCTTTTTCTAATTTCATTTCTATTTCGTTGGCTAGAGCCTTTGTATGTTGGATAGAAGTACCTGTAACTATAACGAAATAGTCAGCTACTGGTGTTTTGTCCCCTATTTCTATAACTTTTACATTTTCTCCAAGCCTGCTGTCTATTGCTTTTAAAACAATGTCAAGTTTATTCATCAATTCTCCTTTGTAAATAATTTCTTGCTTTCAATGTTTCTAAATCTATTATAGCATTTACATCTATTAAATGTTTTATAGTCATATCAAAAGTCATCAATACACACTTGTCTAAACCTAAATCTAAGGATTGTCTTGCTTTTTCTGCATTTTCAAAGCTTCTATTAACTTCAATAAAATCAGCCAACAATAGGACTTTTTCCAAGTCATTCATATCTTCTTTACCACAAGTATGAATCCTTATAGCTTCCAAAATTTCAGGATCATCAATCCCATATAAGTCTTTGGCAACTATTGCTCCTAGGTAGGCATGGGCCAATGCAGGAAATTCAAAGATTTCTTCCTTATTCAGTTTATATTTGTCCTTATACTGTTCAAAGTATTCGTCTTCTAACCCCTTAGCACAATCGTGTAGGAGCATGGTCAATTCAACCTTATCTTCATCAAGACCAAGCTTATAGTATTGATTTAATCTAAGTCCTGCTTCTACTACTCCTAAGACATGTATATATCTATTTTTTTCTAACTTCTTAGACAAATCTTCTCTTATCTCATCTACTCTTGCCATAATTTTTTATCCTTTATATAAGCAATTGTCTCTTCCCTTAAAAGATACTTTGGGATATAACCATCTCTAATGCTATTTCTAATATAGGTCGAAGAAATTTCTAATTGTAAGTCGTCAAAATAAAAGATCCTATTTTTAGAAAAGTTCCTCATTTTATTTAAGTGGTCACCTTCTACATCATAGCCTGGTCTTTTGAAGACTACAAGATCTAAAAGATCTATAAACTTATTGTATTCATACCAAGATTCTATCTCCTGGAAAGAATCTGACCCCATTATAAAATAGTAGTCGTCCTTACTTTTTTTCTTTAACTTTTTGACTACATCATAAGAATAAGAATTCTTCTTCAAGTTTTTTTCTATATCTGAAAGTTCAAAATACTTATTATCTTTTATTGTTTCTTCCACCATCTCATACCTTATATCATAGTCTAAAAGATCAACTTTTTTATGGTAAGGATTGGCAGTTGGTATGAATAATACCTTGTCCAAACCAAGCCTTACCCTTGCCTGTTCAGCTATTACTAAGTGACCTATATGAATGGGATTAAATGATGAACCAAATAAACCGACTTTCATATCTGACCTATGGTAAAGTAATTATCTTGTCTTCACTTTGCCTATAAATAACAAATTTATTACCCATATGTGAGACAAATTCTGCACTTAACTCTTTTAAAATTTCTTGAATTAAATCATTATGATCATCTAAGTTGTTATTTAATATTTTTATCTTTACTAATTCATTAGCCTCAAGTGTATCATCTATTTGTGTTAATAGATTTTCTGTTATACCATTTTTACCAATTATAACCTTTGGATCCATGGTATTTGCTAATGATTTTAAATGTTTTCTTTGTTTTGAATTAATCATT
>NZ_CAMPYN010000082.1 GCF_946998255.1 uncultured Helcococcus sp.
GATATTTTTTTCATGTTTCCTCCATCTCGCAGGGAAACGCCTGCGAACGCGGTTATTAATTGCAGATAAAAATCTTTTCGTATAGCCCCAACGTTCCATGGACTATCACTATAAGCTTTCGCTAACACTAATAACCTACTCAGTTTATATTTTAAATTATACCCATATGAATAAATTAATCAATCTTCAAATTTAAAATCGCAAGATAAGAGGTGGTCATTTAAAACACCAATGGCTTGTAAAAATGAATATATGGTAGTAGATCCAATAAATTTAAATCCTAATTTTTTTATATCTTCACATATCTTGTCAGACAGATAGTTTTTATTTGGAATCTCTTCCATATGAGACCATGGACTTAAAACTGGTGTATCTATAACATAAGCCCAAACAAAATCACTAAAAGACTTGTCCATAGATAAAACTATTTTGGCATTATTTATAATGGCTTCAATCTTTTTTTGATTTCTAACTATACCTTGATTTTCCATTAAAGATCTTACTTTTTCTTGATCAAAATTAGCTACTTTTTCAATATCAAAATTTTCAAAAGCTTTATCAAATTCTTCTTCTTTTTCTAAAATTGTAGCCCATGATAGGCCTGCCTGAAATATTTCTAAAGAAAGTGCTCTAAACATTTTTTGATTATCTTTTTCCACCTTCCCCCAAATATGGTCGTGGTAGGCTTGCATTTTTTCTGAAGAGTCCGCCCAAGGACACCTATTTACTTGACTCATCACATCTCCTTAACTTTTATATTCTCTTATAGTATATATAAAGTATTGTCGGAAATCAAAAAGGCTGACTTTCTAGCCAACCTTTAATATTAATCTATGTCAAGTGTTACCACTTGATTTTTTTCTAATGTTTTTTTCACATCAATGACTCTTTGATTGGATGAGCCTCTAAACTTAAGTTTCAAATTTAATAAGTCTTGAATAAAGGGCCCATCTATCAAAATATCGCATTCTTTGAGCATATCCAACCTATCAGGGTCTTTTATTAATTCTTCATAAACATAGCCAGAATAAGCCCAAATTTCTTTGTTTGTCTCTTTCTTTACTGCTCTAATAACCTCTGTCAACCATGTGTTTTGGAAGGGTTCCCCACCTAAAATTGTAAGTCCTTTTACTACAGGATCTTTCATATAGTCAATCACTAGTTGGGTTTCTTTTTCAGTCCATTTTTCACCATAGTTGAAGTCCTGGTATAGCTCATTAAAACAACCTGGACACTTATGGGTACAACCTGTACAAAAAACGCTTACCCTTATACCAAAACCATTGGCGACATCATACTTTCTTATTTGAGCATAATTACCATATTCTATCATATATGTAAAACCCTTGAAGCTATTTCTTTTGTACGACCCTCATTCCAAAAGTTTTCACCTAAATAGCCACAAGTTCTCCTGATTACCGTCAATTTATCTTTATTTTTATTACCACAATTTGGACATTCCCACTCATTATCTTCATTGACTATGATTTCTCCATCAAAACCACATTCATGGCAGTAGTCTGACTTAGTGTTAAATTCTCCATACATGATATGGTCATAAATATATCGAATTAATGTTTCGACAGCTTCAATATTATTTGTCATATTTGGTATTTCCGCATATGAAATCATTCCGCCTGTTGATAATTTTTGGAATTGTGATTCAAAATCAAACTTATCAAATACACTTATTTTCTCCCTCACATCTACATGGTAAGAATTTGTATAATAGCCCTTGTCTGTTACATCCTTGATATCACCAAATCTCGCCCTATCAATAGAAGCAAATCGGTGGGTTAAGGATTCGGCTGGAGTGCCATATAAAGCAAAGCCTAATCCTGTTTCTTTTTTCCAATCATCACAAGCCTGTCTCAATCTTTTTATTAGTTTTAAAGCAAAGTCTTCTCCACCTCTAGTATGAGATTGACCAGTTATCAAAATAGATGCCTCATAAAGACCAATATATCCTAAAGATATAGTTGCATATCCATTTTCTAAGTATGGTCTTATTTTTTCTCCCTTATCCAACCTAGCTATGGCTCCATGTTGCCAATGGATAGGTGAAACATCTGAACTAGCATCTTTAAGTAAGTCATATCTTAAAAGCAGGGCTTTCTTAGATAAGTCTAGTCTTTTTTCTAATATCTTGAAAAACTCTTCTTCATCATGGTTAGCTAAAATTGCAATTTGAGGGAGGTTTATGCTTACTACTCCCATATTGAATCTTCCATCAAATTTGTAGTTATTATCCTTATCCTTCCACGGAGATAAAAATGACCTACAACCCATTGGACCAAAGACATTTCCTTCATATAATTCTTTCATTTTTTTAGCTGAAACATAATCAGGATACATTCTTTTAGCTGTGCATTCTGCAGCTAATTTTGTAATATAATAATATTCAGAATCTGGGTGAACATTGTGGTCATCTAAAACGTATACTAGCTTTGGAAAAGCTGGAGTTACATATACATTAGCCTCATTTTTTATTCCTTGAATCCTCTGTCTTAATATTTCTTCTTGGATGAGGGCAGCTTCTTTGGCATATTTATAAGTAGGTTCAAAATACATAAATAAGGTTACAAAAGGTGCTTGTCCATTTGTAGTCATCAAGGTATTTATCTGATATTGAATAGTTTGTATACCATCTTTGATTTCTTTTCTAGTTCTCTTCCAAGCTACTTGTTCAGCCTTTACCTGATCTGGCTCTATTCCATATATTTCTACTTGCTCTTTTAGGGCTTGGTCTAGATATTTGTTGTAAGATCTTCTTACAAAAGGCGCAAGTATCCTATCTACACCATTTATGGTCTGACCTCCATACTGGCCTGAAGCTACCTGGGCTATTATTTGAGTGGTTACTGTACAAGCAACTTGAAATGATTTAGGTGAATCTATTTTTTTACCATTTACTATAGTTCCATTAGTTAACATATCTTCGAGATCGATGAGGCAGCAATTAAACATTGGCTGCATTATGTAGTCCATATCATGGAAGTGTATAGCTCCTGTGTCATGAGCTAAGAGTATGTCTGCTGGTATAAGTTTTCTTCTAGCAATATCTTTGGAAACTTCCCCAGCTATAAGATCTCTTTGAGTTGAAACTATTTTAGCATCCTTATTAGAATTTTCATCCATTACATCTATATTTGTCTTATTAAGTATGCCAAGTATGTCATCATCTATAGTATTCATTTTTCTTTTGAACTCTTGTACTGACCTGTAGGATTCGTAAGCCTTGGCTGTAGCTAAATTTCCTTCTTCGATTAAAGAATAATATACTTCTTCTTCAATTTGATGGATAGTTATATCTTTATCTATCTCTTTGGCCTTATCTTCAATTTTATTTGCTATCCTTAAAGCCTGACCTTCTTCATAAATACCCGTATAGGAATTCATAGCTTTTTCTATGGCTATTATTATTTTTTCTTTATCAAATGGAAGCTTTCTTCCATCTCTTTTTATAACTAACATATTTTCCCCTTTCATGGAGTTATTATACTATATATTGTGTTTATTTTAAAGATAAATACTGTTAATAGTATATCTCTTTGACTTATTGTTTTATTAGAAACCAAGATGAATACTAAACTCTTTAAAATAAAAACTAGCTTCAAAATATGAAACTAGTTT
>NZ_CAMPYN010000083.1 GCF_946998255.1 uncultured Helcococcus sp.
ATTCTGTAAAATTTATTATCAATAATATATTATATTGGATTTTACCAATGCTAGCCTTTGTATTTATAAATATATTATTTAGAGTATCTAGTGTATATTCATTATCATCTATTGAAGTAATTATAAAGACATTAGCACAAGGACTACTACTTGCCTTTATATACTTATATAAGGGGCATTTATTTAATATATTATACAATTCTTCCAGAAGAAAAAGAGAATTTGAAGGGATGTTTGATTAATGGATGTAATCAATAAATATTTTAGACAAAAAGTAGATAAGCTCTCATATATAGACCTTAAAAATGAAAAGTCTGAATACCAAGAACTTGGTATAACAGGTATACCACTACCAATAATACTTGATGAAATGGTAGATGGTATAAATAATGAAAGCTTTAATAATGAAATAGACCTCATATATATAGTAAATGGGATATTATATAATATTGGGGTTGATCCAGAATTTTTATATATTGGAGATTATAAAAAAATACTAAATAATCTATTTCCTAATCCATCAGAATACGCTCTATCAAAGGCTATAAAAATAAGTGAAAGAGAAAATGAAAAAGCTAATGTTTTTTCTAGGGCTGCCTTTTTATTAGATGAGAGAAATGAACTTGCAGCTTATAACTATGCTAGAGTCTTATGGACCTTACAAGATATAAAAGAAGAGGAAAGACATGTATTTGTCGAAGAAGCTGTTAGAATTTTAGAGAGAATTCTTGCTTACAATGAAGAAAATCCTTTAGCTAATTTTGAACTGGCAAACATATTTAGGTCAACAGGTGATTATATAAAGGCTGATTCTTATTTAAAAAGAGTTTTAAATTTTACTGATAATGAAGAACTTAAAAATGAAGCAAGAGACTTAATGCAAAAAATAGCACCAGATGTAGCTGTAGAAAATTCAATTTATTATATAAATAAGATGAATTATCCTAGAGCTTTATCTGAATTAATGACAGCAAGAAAAAATTCTTCTAGATATGATATCCCATACTATATTGCCATTGCCTATATGAACCAAAATCAAATGGATATGGCAGAAAAGTTTTTTGAAGAGGCACTAGATAAGGGAGCAGATTTTGCTTCACTATATACAGATTTAGTTTATGTAAAATATATGCTAAAGAAGGACTTTGAAGCCTTAAATATAGCCAATGAAGCTTTAGAAAATTATCCTTCTGAAATCAAGCTAAGATATAACAGAGCTATTATCTTATCAAGCATGGGACAAGATGATAAGGCGATAGAAGATATTGACTTTATATTGGAGTATGATGATTTATCTGATGAAATGTTTAACCAATTAATGATATTAAAAGAATCTATTTTGGAGAAATAATGACTGTAATAGAAATTTTAACGACTAATAAAAATAAATACAATAGATCTCTACTAATTACTAATAATATCAATAGCAATGCGCCTAGCTTTGAAGAAGTTTACCAGAATAATTTAGATGACGATTTAGCTTTTGTGGAAGCAAAAGATTATTTTTTATTAGAAAAAGAAGGATTTGAAGAAGTTTTTGGAAAATCTCATGGAGTAGATATTCAAGAAAATGATAAAATTTTATTAATAGGTATATAGGAAGCTAAATTTAGCTTCCTATATTAAAATAAATCGGTGGAGAGAATATGAATATGAAAAAGAAGATAATAATTGGATTACTTGTAATAACTTTATTGGTGGCGATGTCTTTTTATTTATTAAGACCTATAAGTGGACAAAAAATATTTGAAGACTTAGATACCGTAAATGTGCTTACAATTTTAAATATGGAAGATAATACAGATAAATTTAATAAACTTTTTACCCAGGCTCAGTCAGATGAGCTAGTAGAAATATTAAAAGAGGGTAGGTATAAAAACACTAGGAATAGAAGTTTTATCGACAAATATTCATACTATTTAGAAGGGGTAGTAAAAGACAAGGATAAGATGTATTTTGCAGATATTTCTTTTGCAAATGGTTTGATGGAATATTCTTTATCTGATAAGTCTACAAAAATAAAACTTGAATATTATAAAGTTGAAAAAGAAACTTATGATAAGTTGATAAATATACTTAATAATCATAAAAATTATAATAAAAAGGAGAACTAATTAGGAGAAGAAAGGATTTTACATGTTTGAAAAGTATGTATATCCCAAGAAGAAAGAAGTAGGTCTTACTTTATTTGTAAAGGCATTTTCTACCTTAATGGGAATTTTAATACCTACAATATTGAAATATATCATAGATGATGCTGTACCATCTGGCCAAAGAAATATGATAATAGGATTAGGTCTGCTTATGATATTTGTATCTTTCCTAGAATGGAGATATTCTATCAAAGCTAATAGGATGGCTGCTAAAACATCATCTGAAATCATACAAGATATAAGACAAGACTTATTTTCAAGGTCTGTGTCATTATCATCTAGACAAATTGATAAGTTGGGAATATCATCAATAGAATCAAGGCTTACATCAGACACTTATACAGTACATAATTTCTTGGGAACAGCCATGAGGATGGGGTCTAGATCAATTATGCTTTTTATTGGTGGTGTTATTTTATGTGTTTTATTAAACTTTGAGCTATCTTTAATTATTGTATTTTTAATTTTCCCAATATTTTTAACTATTAGATTTATATTTAATAAAACTATGCCTATGTGGAGAAACTTACAAAAACGTCATGATGAAATGGTTCAAGTAATTAGGGAATCAATCAAAGGAATTAAGGTTTCCAAAGCTTTAAATAAAGTAGATGATGAAAAAGAAAAGTTTTTTAAAACAAATAAGGCTGTTAGAGATCAAGCTATCAAGGCGGTTGATACCAGTGCCTTAACTTCTCCAATAGTTAACGTATTTCTTGATTCAGGATTAGCTGGTGTGATTATATATGGTGGATCTATGGTTAAATCCGGCGAGATAAAAGTTGGTGTAATTATTGCTTTTATATCATATCTAATGCAAATAGTTAACTCCCTGTTCATGATGAACTGGATGTTTAATATTTATTCTAGGTCAATGATATCAGTAAGAAGAATAGAAGAAATAATATTTATGCCACTTGATGAAAATCAAATAATAGAAAATCCAGTTGACTTACCAGAAAAGAATATAAATGTACCTGAAATAGAATTTAAAAACGTTAGTTTTTCTTATGACCAAGAAGAATACTCACTTAAAGATGTCTCATTTAAAATTTATCCAGGGAATAGTTTTGCAATTATGGGCGCAACAGGTGCTGGTAAATCTACTGTTATTAGACTTTTAATGAGGCAATACGATGTTGACCAAGGTGAGATTTTAATAAGAGGGATCAATATTAAACACCTAAGACATGATGAACTAAATTCTTTGTTTGGATCAGTTTTCCAAAAAGACTTTCTTTTCAAGGGGACTATCAAAGAAAATATTGAATTTGGTAGGCAAATACCTGATGCAGACCTTTATAATGCTACTCTAGCTGCCCAAGCTCATGAATTTATCCAAGAAAAAGATAATAAGATTTTACATGAATTGGCTTCAAAGGGTGTAAACCTATCTGGTGGGCAAAAGCAAAGAGTATTATTGTCAAGAGCCTTTGCGGGAGATCCAGAGATTTTAATATTAGATGATTCTTCCTCAG
>NZ_CAMPYN010000084.1 GCF_946998255.1 uncultured Helcococcus sp.
TTATAAAACAGATAATGAAAATAATATAGCCATTGACCTATACCATAACTTTAGAACTGAAAGAAATCTATTAAATTTTAACAACCTAATTTTCAACAAGCACATGACTGATGAATTAGGGAATGTGAACTATGATACCTATGAGCATAGGCTAGCCCCTGGTAAAGATAGTGATAAGTATGATGACGAATCTACAAAAATATCCTTAAACTTTATTGAAAATATGGATAAAGATGAAGAAGATGAACTAAAAGCAAAAATAGATAGGGAATTGTTGAATATAAATTCTGAAGCTCTTCTTGTAGGGAAAAAAATAAAAGAAATAGTCCATAGAAAGAAAAAAATGTATGAGGAAAAAGCGGCTAAAGAAAATGATGAAGAAAAAGAAAAGAAATCTAAAGAAGAAAAAACTTATTATAATAAGATAGCTGTTTTGGCAAGAAGTAAAACTATATTTCCTGACATTATAAAAGTGCTTGAAATGGAAAAAATACCATACTTTTATGAATCATCAGGATTCTCATATGAAGATATAGAAATCAAAGCCTTTATAGAAATATTGAAAGCAATAGACAATGACCAAGATGATATTACTCTTTTATCAGTATTGACTTCTCCTTTGGTAAATATGACCGATGATGAGCTTGCCCACATCAGGTATGATGATAAAGACCACTCATTCAACTATTGCTTTAGAAATTATTCTCAAAGAAAAGACGCTAATGAAAATATAAAAGAAAAAATCGAAACTTATAATGATAAGATTGAGGAATATAGAGACTTGGAAAGAAAATTAAGCCTTGAAAAGTTGGCTTGGTTTGTATTAAGTGATTCGGGATATCTTTCATATATTTTATCCAAGGATAATGGAGATAGGATCCTTTCTAATATGAAGTTATTTATAGATGAGATAAAAGAAATAGAAAGCGGGTCATTCCAAAGTTTATCTTCGCTTGTTTCTTACTTGAAATTTGCTCAAAAAAAGGACTTGACTGACAGGGAATCAAATGCAGAACTTTCAGAAGAGGATGATGTTGTTAGACTGATGACCATGCACAAGTCAAAGGGCCTTCAATTTGATACTTGCCTTATAGTAAATGCAGGCAAGGGTATGAACACAATGGACCTAAGAGAATCCTTTATAATGAATGAGGGTGGTATCTCATTAAAAGTTTATGATCCTGATACTAATAAGCTTGAAGAACCGATATCTTATAAGTTGATCAAATCTGCTAAAAAAGATGAATTGTTGTCTGAAGAAATGAGAATCTTATATGTAGCCATGACTAGAGCTGAAAGAGAAATTCATTTATTATCAAAAGGTAAAGCTGAAGGATATAAAATTGAAAAAGACGATCCTAAAAAGATGAATAGCTACCATGATTGGATTTATTCAGCTTTAGAGGCTTCACAAAAAGAAATAAACGAGTTAAATATAAAATATAATTTTGAAAATATTAATTCTGCAGATCTTTATAAAGAAGCATTCTTAAATGAAGACCAGGATAAATCTTCAGAAAAATCATCAAAAGAAAATAAGGACTTTGAAGAAAAAGTTGCTGAAAAACTAGAAAAAGTCTTCAATTTTGATTATGACACCAGCATGGTAAATCTTCCATATAAAAAGACTGTTACTGAAATCTCAGCTAAGGATGATAACAAGGAATCAGACTTTAGAGAATATGAAAAGCTAACAGATAAAGAGGTATATAAAACCGAGCTTCTCTTACAGGCGAAGTTCATTGAAAAATCTGACGACTTAAAACTAGACCCACTTGCCAAAGGTAGCCTATATCATTATTTATTTGAAAAACTTCCTATCAAAGCAATGTCTGAAAAAGATTTAGACCAATTCTTTGCCAATATGCTAGAAAACAAGTTTATTAGCCATAAGGAATTTGGTTACATTGATAAAAAACTTTTTATAGACTTTATCAATCATCCAATATTTGCCCAGCTAGTAGAAGCTAAGGAGAATAATAAACTTTATAGGGAATCATCATTTACTATGAAGTATGATGATGAAGGACACCCAATCACTGTCGATGGACAAATTGACCTATTCTTCGAAGATGATTATGGTTTTACTATTTTGGACTTTAAGACAAATAAAATAGTTGATGAAAGTCTATATATTAAACAATTGAACCTATATGCCCAAGCTCTTGAAAAAGCTACAGGCAAAAAGGTTGTAAATAAGTTAATTTATTGGGTAATGTCTGGCCAATTAAGTAAGATTTAGAAATCTAAAATAAGGGTATAAAACTTTATAACGATAAAATATTTAGGAGTGAATATGAGCGAATATATTTTTAAATACCATAAGACAAACCCATGGGCTTCTCATATAGCAAGTATTGACATATATGATAGAGATGAAAATTCACTTGAAGCCTATAAGGGTTACAACTATGAAGAAGCATCAGATAGTTGTGATTTAAATAAGGAAACAAGGGATAAGATAAAAGAATTGATTTTATCTTATGAAAAACTATTTGATGCTAATTTTATACCGGAAGATAACTACGACTTAGATGCTAAAATCAGTAACATTGATTTTAATGCAGGAGACAAGCAAACTAGCTTTTCAATTTTAAATATTCATAATCTTAAAGAATGTGAAAATGTTTCTTATATTTTAGACTTAATGAAAGAAATCAAAGAAGTTTTATTAGAAGCTGGAGTAGATGAAAAATATTTTATCCTTTAGACCTAGGAGAAAAGATGGTGAATACTTTAATAGTTTCAGGTGGATCTGGACCTGGCAAAGATTTTTTAGAAAAATATTATAAACAAGCTGACAAGGTCATAGCTGTAGATAAGGGATTAAATTATCTAAGCAAATACGGCTTTGAAGCAGACTATATAATAGGTGATTTTGACTCTGTAGATTTGGATATTTTATCAGGGGCTGACCAAGATAAATTGATAAAGTATCCTGCTGAGAAAGCTATGACTGATTTTGAAATAGCCCTTGAAAAAGCCATAGAGTTAAAATCTGACAATATATATCTTTTATCAGCCATGGGCGACAGGATGGACCATACTATGGCAAATATCCTTTTACTTAAAAGGCTTGCTGCCCTTGATATAAGGGGATATATATTGGATGAAAATAATTTGATAAGCTATGTAGATGGAGAACTTGAGGTAGATAAAAATGACTACAAGTATTTATCTATAATAGTCCTTGAGGACACTCTTGTGACTTTAAAGGGTGTCAAATATACCCTGGACAAAGAGAAAGTATCATTTCCATCTAGCCTAACAATCTCTAATGAGATTATAGGTGATAAGGCCTATATAGAAACAGACAAATTTTCTGTGTTTATGCTGACAGACCATAAATAAAATATTTGTGATTGTTTCAAGAATTTAAGCTGGCCTAAAAAAGTTAAACTTTATACCAGAGATATATGAAATATATGTCTCTGGTTTTTTGTGACTAGTTAATGGAAGTTTTGGTCGAAATAAGTTTTAAAATTAAAAAGTGCTTTTAATATTCGTAAATAGTTTATGGCTTGACAATGATATTTCTTAAGCGTACTATTGAATGAGGAGAAATTATAAGAAAAGGAAGGTTATTTTA
>NZ_CAMPYN010000085.1 GCF_946998255.1 uncultured Helcococcus sp.
GATGAAACAATTTTGGACTGTATTTAAGTTTGAATTAAGTCAAACACTTAAACAAAAATCATTTTACATTACTGTTCTTTTAACAGCCTTGATATTATTTGGTGCAAGTTTTGTACCAAGATTAATGGCTGGAAAAAGTGAAACAGGAGAAGCAGATGTAAACAATCCGAGTGAATCAAGTTTGATTCAAGAAAAAGAAAAAATCGCTTTACTCAAAAATGGTCAGGTAGATCCATCTGTAAAGGATGCCTTAGCTGAAATCTTTGACTTTGTAGAAGTAAAAGATGAATCAGAGCTTGCCAACAAGGTTAAATCTGAGGAAGTTGAAAAGGGAGTTAGCTTACTAAGCAATACTGAAGCTGTAGTATATTTAGCCCAGGCTTCATTCTATGATTCAGAAGATTTAGAAATAAAAAGTATCTTGGAAGATAATTACCGTTACAATATAGCCATTAGAGATTTAGATATAAGTGCTGATGATCTAAGAAATATTGACCAGGTAGAAGTTAATGCAGGTATTCAATCACTAGGAACAAATCCTTTTGTAGGATATGTTTTATCTTACATAATGGTATTCTTCCTATATTTCTTGATACTTGCAAGAGGGCAATCCATTGCGACATCTGTTGCTAAGGAAAAAGACAATAGGACTATGGAACTATTAGTAACTAGTGTAAAACCTTCAGCCATGATTTGGGGTAAGGTAATGTCAGGACTTGTAGCATCCATTATAAATATATTGGCTATAGCCTTGGGTGCTGGTTTAGGATATCTAGTAAATGTCAAAAACAATCCAATGGCCCAAGAAATAATTAAGTCAGTTTTAGCAGAAGTTTCATCTGCAGACATCTTAGTATTTTTAGGCTTTACTATAGTAGGTGTAACCTTCTATTACTTGATATTTGCAGCCCTTGGATCAATGGTATCAAGACTTGATGAAATGAACCAAGCTATGACTCCAGTTACTATGATGGTAGTAATTGCCTTTATGGTGACTATGTTTACCATGTCTACGCCTAATTCACCTATATTAAAAATAGCTTCATTTGTACCATTTACATCGCCTCTGGCTATGTTTGCAAGGTATCAAATGATATCTGTACCAACTGTTGAGGTATTGATAAGCTTTGCTATATTGTTAGTTTCAACAATTGTAGTAGCCTTTGCTGCAACAAAGATTTACAGAAGTGGTACCTTAAATTATGGAAACAAGATGAATATTTTTAAAGCATTAAAGAAGAATGATTAATAAATAGATAAAAAAGAGGACTGTATCAAAGTTTTTAAGCTTGATACAGTCCTTATTTTATTTCTTATCCTTATCAAAAAATAGTTTTGTTTCAGGTTCTAGGTCGTATATAGTCTTTTTCTTATAAACTATATCATCATAGGTTTTTATGAATGCTGCCCCATAAATCATGATATTACATACAGCTAAAAGCCAAATCAAGGTTACCAGGATGGAACCCAAGGACCCATAGATTGAAGGGGACCTTTGTAAAACATCGTTAGAAAACTTGTAAAAGAAGGTGACTAAATATATTCCTAAAGTACCGATTACAGATCCTAATAGTATAGATTTTATAGAGGGTCTATTTTCCTTGCTAAAGGAAGGTGCTAAACCATATAGGAAGAATAGCAAGACAGCTGCTATTATAAAAGGTGTTAGCCTAGTTACCCAACCTAAAAATACTCCGGCTAGATCATCTAAAAGTTCAAAATTATCTGTGAAACTTTCAATCATTCCCATTATTTTTTCATTAAATACGGAAAATAGTAAGAGTGAAGCTAGGGCTATCATAAAACCTATAGTTAAAAGTACTGAAAAAATCTTATCATAAAAAGGTATTTTTGATTTGCTATCAACTTCTAAAATTTTATTTAGAGATTTTATCAAACCTTGGAAACCTCTAGATCCCAGCCACATGGCTGATAAAATAGAGATGATGGAAAGTGAAGAGGATACTCCATTAAATATATTGTCTAGTATAGGAACAAATATATTCTTCACATCATTTGGTAGCCTTGCTACTGATTGGTAGACATAATCATTGAAATTTGGCACTACATTAACTATTAAATTTGAGGTAAAAACTAAAATTGGTATAAATGATAGTAAGATATAAAAGGCTAAAAAAGCAGAGGCAAATTCTGCTTCATTTGAATTTATTTTATTAATAAAATATCTTACAAAGGATTCGATTTTTTTCATTAAAACTCCTAAAAATTAATATTCTTCTGTATTATACTATAAAAGAAATGAAGAATAAAGCGAGGAAAATATATTATAAATAACGATTATGGTATAATTTTACTGAGGTTAAAATGAGAGAAGATAGAAGAAATCAAAAAGCAAGAAAAGTGAATAATAGAAGGCGAAGACCACCTAGGATAAGAAGGCAAGGAACCAATAAATTTGTCTTAATTCTTCTAGCCTTATTATTTATAGTGGTAGTATATTTTGCCTTTTCTAAGTTATATAAACGTGCACACAAGCCGAGTGAAGCTGAAACTATTCAAGAAGAAAATCTAAGTCTTGATGAAAAATATCAAAAGGTAGAAAATATTCTTTCCAACTATAAGACAGACCTTACAAATAGGATAGATAATTATATTGAAAATAATAAGTTGACTAAAGAGAACATAAATGTAATGTATTTCAATCCATCTAAAGATAGGTATTATGTCTATGAAGCTGACAAGGATATAGCCATGAATAACCACAATATATTCATTGCTTCCATGCTTGTAGAGGACTTAAAAAAAGAAAATAAGATAGATGATAATATGACTATCAATACTGAAGAATACAAGGATAAAAACGACAAAGACTTTGTTGGAGAAAAGATTTCCTTGTATGAGGCTATAAGTAGGTCTATAAAAAATGGTAAAAATGCTGACATCCGAGCTGTAGTTGATAAGATAAATAAGACTACAAGTGAAGATTGGAAGACACTTGCCAATAAAAGATATGGGATAAAAATCAGTGAAAAAAACGAGATGAAGCTTGATGATATAAAGAAAATCCTTACTTTACTTATATCTAAAGATCAAGAAACTGATTCTTACTTATATCCAAGGACCTTAAATATCATGCTTGAAAATGCAAGATCAAAGAAAGGTTTAGAAGGCTTAACTAAGCAAGAATTTATCGGGGTAGAATCTATTGTAAAATATAACTTTATCTTAGAAAATGGGATAATACTTGATGATGAAGGATATGTTTACATGATTCAGGGCAAGTATTCTGATTCAAGTATCTTAAACCAATTGAGAACTATACTTATAGATTGGCATAATGAATACAAATAAATTGACTTTTTTATTTTGTTATTATATAGTAATAAAAATGCTATGATAAGAAGAGTAGCTAAAGCCCTTTTATTAACAGAGAGTCTAGTAGCTGAGAATAGACAATAAAAGTTTTAGTGAATAAAGCCTTGGAGCAGCCTTTCGGATTGTAAATGATGGAAGGACGTGGTTTGCACGTTACAGCAAAGAAGTATGATAGTACTTGCTAAGGTGTATATTGTGAGATGTACATAAATTTAGGTGGTAACGTGGAGAAATTC
>NZ_CAMPYN010000086.1 GCF_946998255.1 uncultured Helcococcus sp.
AAATGCTTTCATCATAGTATTTATGCGTCAGATCTCTCAGAGATTTAGAGGCTTCAGGAATAATTAAAGCTGCATTACTTGCTACCACATCTCCCAATAAAAATCCAATTGGTCATTACATGTTTTTAGTTTTTAAGGCGCTTAAAATCGATTTTAGAGCCTAATTTCAGAGCTATTCAACGCTTAAAAGACTGTTTTTTAATAATAGGGGCGGGGTGCCGTCAGATAATGAAAAACTGATCTAAATATCTTGTTAAAGGGAGGGGGCATATTCCCCCTCTCCTTTTTTATATTCTTACCAAAAAATATAATAATCAGTATATATAGGATAACTAAAAAAATTTCACTCTATTAAATCGCCATTTTTAGCCATTTTTAAAAATGAACATTATTAAAATAATATAAGGTCATTCCCATTCTTCTTTTCCAAATGTACGATATATACCAAACCGTTCAAAATACTAGATTCTATTTTTTTCTTGTATCACTAAATCGATCTAATTATAGGACATTTTCAGATTTTTAGTCCCGTCTCAATCCCAGTACCAGAAAAAAATAATTATTTATAGCTATTCTACATAAATGCACAAATACATCTAGCCAATAATAAAAATAAAACTATGCCAAATATTCCCATTTGAATTTTTCCAACTTCAATTTTTTATATAATTAGTTCAAATTTACTCTCAATATCTGACTCTGATTCAAATAGAATTTTATCTTTATATATGTGCTTTAATACATTATATTCTTTCTGTAAAGATTTGATCTCAGAAACATAAGCTATGAAGATGAAAATCAATGCTATGATAAACATTCCTACTACAATACCTTATTTCGAACCTTTAGAGAATAAAAGATAATGCAATAAATTATTTTCATTATATCCAATGATTATATTAAATAACTGCACTTTATCCTTAAGATTTGCAGCCTCTGGATCTATATCCATCTTTAAGTCCAAGTCCTTGCCCTTGTAAAGGCTGGCAATATTGTGAAAAACATCCTCCAAGGAAGCGCCCACATCAAGGTCATCGTAGACATTGGACTGGTAGTACTTCATAATCCCCCTGGCCTTGTCCTCCAGGTCGGTCAAAATCTCTTTTACGAAGCCTAAGTCAGGGTCCTTGGTCGACAGGTAATTCTTGGAAGCAAAAATATCCTGGACAATATCATCGTGGATAACGCGGGCAAACTCTTCCCTCTCTTGACCAATGTGGTCAGATAGATAATAGAGCTTGTAAATCTTGTCGTAAATATTTTCTTGTTCTTTAAAATATAAGGTCAAAACCAATTCAAAAAACAAATAGGTAAAATGATACATCAGGTCTATTGATTTTGGAACAATGCCAAATATATATACCGTAACACCAGCAAATACTCCAAAGCCCAGGCCCAAAATTAGCAAAGACCTCAATGTCAATGGTAATATATTAATATTTTTAAAATTCTTTATCTTTAAAAATTTCAAAATATAAATGCCAATAAAAGCATAGAATAGATAAATAATTTTAATATTAAAACTAACAAGGTCCAAAGCACCAATAGCAATGGGCACCATAAATAAAATACTGTATATTAAAGAAGTCCTAAAAGAAATTTTATTATTAGACAACTCCACTGCAACAAAAATAATAATTACACGCCTAGCTAAATTTAATATTTTTCCCAGAACTGCATAGTCTTTTACCAAAAGACCTGTCGCTTGAAGAATAGCAAAATACATCAGTATAAAAGCATGGATGCTAATATTTTTTAACATTTTCTTGTACAAATTTCCACCACAACCCCTCTATAGTTTTATTTTACCATATAGAAAGTAGTTATCACAGCCTTTTAAAAAAATAAGATAAATTTATAATCTTATAACTTGATCAAATCTATTTAGTGTACTTTCATCATTTACATGGGTAATAACAATAACAATTTTATCTTTGATTTCAAAAATCAAATCAAAAATAATTTCACTTGTTTCCTTGTCCAAGTTACTTGTAGGTTCATCAAAAATCATAACATCATAATCTTTTACTAAGAATCTTGCAATGTCTATCCTTTGTTTTTCACCTGTGGACACTTGGTTCCTGCTTCCTTCCTCAATAGGCTTATCTAAAAAGCTGTCCTTAAATTTCAATTTCCCATAAAGACTATTATTAGCTTCTAATCTTCTATAGAGTTCTATATTGTTTTTTACAGATCCGTCAATATAAAAGTCGTTTCTTTGTATATAAGCAACTTTCTTATATAGGTCATCGCTCAAAATTGTATTTATATCTTGGTTGTTCACCTGGATCTCGCCTCTATACTGGTCTGAACCATAATATTTCATTATTAACTTAGCAAGGGTAGACTTTCCTCGTCCGGATTCCCCTACTATGGCATAGGTTTTTCCTTTTTCAAATCTTGCATTAAAACCTTCAAAGATTATCTTATCTTCTCCAAACTTAAAATCCAAATCTTTGATGCTTATGGTTGAAATACTATTTTGAATTAGCTGACCTTCATTTTTCTCTCTTGATAAAATTTCATCAAAACTTTTCATGATATCGCTAACTGTTCCCATCAAGTTTTTATTATAGGCTAATTGTTGCAGGGGATTAAACACACCATTTAACAGGTTTATTGCAGAAATTAATAAGCCAACTGTAATATCTCCTCTAAGAGCAAACCATACCCCAATTGACATGCAGGCCAACTGAGCAAAAAAACTGAAAAAAAGTCCAAGGTCATTGGCAAGTCTAGATACAAATATATATGAAAACCTGCTTTTCTCATATTGATTATCCCTATCTAGGTATTTTCTTAAAAAAATATCAGACACACCAAGTAGCTTTATTTGTTCAAAGCCTTTTAGATGATTATTGATTACCTTTAAATAGTTCGCGCTTTCCTCTGAAAATTCATTGGTTTTTTTAGCCATTATTACCCCTGGTAACTGGGATAAAGCTATTGTAACAAGTGAAACTCCTACGAATGATAAGCCCAATTTCCAATTAATAAAAAATATTGTTCCAATACTAACCAAGGCCGATATAAAGTTCGCAACAATCTCACATCTAGGTGACAAATAGTTTGTTTGCAATAAGTCAATATTTTTTGTAAAGTTATTCAAATAGTATTCATTTGATTTTGATACATAATCTTTCATTTCCTTTTTATTTACAGACACATAAAGGTCTTTTTTGACATCTTTAATTATATCTGATACATTTTTACTCTTTATATATGTAAATAAAAGAGAAACAATAAACCATCCAATGACAACCTTAAGGCATGCTAATATTTTTGAAGCAAAGTCTACATCTTGGTTGATCACAACGTCAACAACTGTTCCCAGCCTAACAGAAAACATAGCAAATAAAACCGCTGACCCTATACTTAAAATCACCGCCAAAATATATGTCAACCAATGTTTTTTG
>NZ_CAMPYN010000087.1 GCF_946998255.1 uncultured Helcococcus sp.
TAACCGCGTTCGCAGGCGTTTCCCTGCGAGATGGAGGAAACATGAAAAAAATATCATTAAAACGTTGGCTTTTAATTTTAGGAGTTGCGCTCATATCTATAAATGCAGTAAGGCTAAGTGGAAATCCAAAAGTTTTTCCGGGATTTTATATAGGTCTAGTTATAGCTTATTTAGGGATAGTCCTAATAGGGCTTATTTCAGATAAGACAGTAGGTGCAATAGCGGGTGGATTTATAACATTTTCAGGTCTCATGGCTAAGAAGTATGTTCCCGTTATTCCTAAATTAAAGAAAGCGCAAATGAATGCATTTTTAAAAGAATTAAATGCATTTACACAATTTTTAATTGATAGAATATATATATTTATTCTTATAGGTATTATAATCGGATTTTTAGCCGGACTTTTGGCTAAATATATTAGAAAAGATGATAGAAAACTATTCACTACCGTGTCAATAGCACATATGTCAATATTTGTAGCCTTATCTGTAATTATAAATACTTTGAGGATAGGTTCAGTATCCTTTGGAGGATTCCCGATAATATTTTCTGGATACCTCTTGGGACCACTACCTGGTTTTATAGTTGGAGGAGTAGCAGACTTGTTAGGATTTTTAATAAGACCTTCTTCATTCCCATTTAACCCTTTGTTTACCTTGACATCAGCCTTGACAGGTGCCATACCTATAATTGTAACTAAGGCATTAGGAGAAAAATATCCTGATTTTTCACTAGTTAAGGTTTTAATAGGAATATTTATTGGACAGATGTTAACTTCAGTAATATTGGTACCAATATTTTCATTTTGGCTCTACGGTGCAAATACACTTCCATTTTTGATGGGAAAAGCCTTTGCTAAACAAATAGTATCGATTCCAATATATGCAGTTTTACTTACAATATTAAATGAAAGACTATCAAAAGTTATAGATTTTAGAAAAATATATAATTAATAAATAAAAATCCAAATTAGTGAAAGCTAATTTGGATTTTTCTTGTTTTACATCATGATCTTAAATTCATCACCAATATTAAAAAATATAAAAGATAACTGTTATATCAAGCCATTTATGATATAATTTATAGATATGGAGGAGACTATGAAAGAAAGACTTGAAGAAATAAAAGTAAAAGCTCTTGAAGCTATTCAAGAAGCAGACAATGATAAATATTTAGAAGAATTAAGGGTTAAAATTTTAGGTAAAAAAGGAGAACTAACTGCTATACTTAAGGGCATGAAAGACCTTTCAAAAGAAGAAAGACCTGTAGTAGGTATGATTGCCAATGAAGTTAGAGAGATAATTCAAAATTCTATAGATAGTAAAAAAGATGATTTCAAATGGGAAGAATTGAAAAATAGACTTATAGAAGAGAGATTAGATGTTACAGCATCTAAAGACTTGGTTCATATTGGACATAGGCATCCATTAAATCAAACTATGAATGAATTGGAAGATCTATTTAGACATATGGGATTTTCTATAGTTGATGGACCAGAAATTGAAACTGTTTTAAATAACTTTGATAAGCTAAATTCGCCTAAAAACCACCCATCAAGAGATATGTCCGATACTTTTTATTTTGATGAAAGTACACTTTTAAGAACTCATACCTCACCAGTTCAAGTAAGGGTGATGGAAAATCAAAAACCACCAATTAGGATGGTATCAGCTGGTCGTACTTTTAGATTTGATGAGGTAGATGCAACCCATTCTCCGATGTTCCACCAAATTGAGGGACTTGTTATTGGAGAAAATGTTTCTATGGCAAATTTAATTGATACTATAAATGCCTTTATTAAAAATCTATTTGGTGAAGAATTCTCAACCAGATACAGACCTCATTATTTCCCATTTACAGAGCCTTCAATAGAAGTCGATGTTTCATGCTTTGCATGTAAAGGCAAGGGATGTGATGTTTGCAACCATACAGGTTGGTCAATGGAACTTTTAGGAGGAGGCATGGTGCATCCTCAAGTTTTAGAAAATTGTGGTATTGATTCAGAAAAATATACTGGATTCGCCTTTGGGATGGGTGTAGACCGTATCACCATGGTTAAATATGGTCTAGATGATATTAGATTAATTTATGATAATGACAAGAGATTCTTGCAACAATTTTAGGAGGAAGCATGTTAGTACCAGTTAAATGGCTAAAAGATTATGTAAAAATTGATAATACAACAAGAGAGATAGCCGAAAAAGTTACAAATTCTGGTTCCCATGTGGAATCAATCGCAAGCTATGATCAAATGTCAGGCTTAGTTGTAGCTAAAATTTTAGATATTAGAAAACACGAAAATTCCAAAAATTTACAATTAGTAGACTTAGACAATGGCCAAAGTAAAGAAACAGTTATTACTGGCGCAAAAAATATGAAGGTTGGAGATTTTGTAGTCCTAGCACAATTGGGAGCAAAATTACCAGGTGGAATAGAAATTAAAGAAGCAGAATTCCAAGGTTTTGTATCTAAGGGGATGTTATGCTCATATGAGGAATTGGGAGTATCTGAAAATACAGTTCCGAAAAAATCTGAAGAAGGAATTATCATCCTACCAAGCAGTGTAAAAGCAGGAGATGATGCTATAAAAGCCCTTGATCTTGATGATCAAATTATAGAATTTGAAATTACACCAAATAGACCAGATTGCTTGTCTATAATTGGTATGGCTAGGGAAGTGGCTGCTGTATTTGATACAAAAATCCAAGAACCAAATCTTGAATTAGAAAATCTTACAGATAGCTATGAAGAATACTTCAAAGGTGTTGAAGTAAAAACAGATAAGTCTATGAGGTTTATGACAGCTGTAGTTAAGGATGTAGAAATTAAGGAATCTCCTCTATACATTCAAAACTACCTAAGAAATGCTGGCATGAGACCAATAAACAACATAGTAGACTTTACAAACTTTATCATGCTTGAATATGGCCAACCACTTCATGCCTATGACCTTGACCTTATTAAAGGTAAAAAATTAATAGTAAGGCAAGGAAATGAAGGTGAAAGTTTGAAGACCTTGGACGAAAAAGAAAGAACCATAAAAGCTGAAGATATAGTTATAGCAGATGGAAATTCTAAGGCTATAGGGCTAGCAGGTGTTATGGGTGGTTTTGAAACTGAGGTTACAGAAAACACTAAAAATATATTGATCGAGTCAGCAAATTTTGATTCAGAGGCAATAAGAAAAACATCAAAAAGATTGGGACTTCGTTCAGAAGCTTCATCAAGATATGAAAAAGGAAT
>NZ_CAMPYN010000088.1 GCF_946998255.1 uncultured Helcococcus sp.
GGGTCTCCAAAGTTTCAGCATCACTTCTTGTTTGTAAAAAGAAAAAGTCTTTATTGGCTTCATTCAATATAGGCTGCTTGCCCTGGTTAATTAAATGGGCATTCTTTGTGATGTTTGATCCCTCACCTTGTCTAAAAATTGTATCCAACTTTATAGTAGGAATGACTCCCGAATCAATCATATCATTTAAGACATTACCAGGTCCTACTGATGGCAACTGGTCTGCATCACCTACAAATATCAACATGGAATCTTTTTTTATAGCCTTGAGTAAATTATTCATAAGGTAGATGTCAACCATGGAAACTTCATCAACAATTACCAAGTCTGCATCTAGAGGGTTTTCTTCATTGAAGTCTAAAAGTAATTCTTCTGAGAAAGACTTGTAACCTAAAAGTCTATGAATGGTGGAAGATTCTTGTCCAGTTGATTCTTCCATTCTTTTGGCAGCCCTCCCAGTTGGAGCACACAAAGTAAATTTCAACCTAAGGTTTTTAGCAATCATTATGATGGCTTTTATAATGGTTGTCTTACCAGTACCTGGCCCACCAGTTATAATCATTAGCTTTTCTTCTAAAGCTGTCTTTATAGCTTTTTTCTGACTTTCAGAATATTCTATTCCTTCTAGCTTTTCCACATTTTCTATTTCACAGTCTAAGTCAAATCCATCAAATTTTTTAGTTGAATTTAGTAGGGACAGTAAATTTTGACTAATGGATAATTCCGTATCATAAACTATTCTTAAATATATAACTTCCTTGCCATCCAATTCATTTATTTTAATCCTATTATTAAATACTAAGAATGGAATTTGTTCATCAACTTGCTTAGGATCTACATTTAGAGTTTTTGCTGCTTGAGTTAAAAAATCATCATAATATAAGAAACAGTCCCCATCCTTGGCTTCTGCTTGAGCAAGTACGAATATAATTCCTGCCCTTATCCTAAATTCAGAATCATGGCCAATTCCTATGACCTTAGCCATTTTATCAGCCGTATTAAACCCCAAACCTCGAATATCATCTATTAGTTGGTAGGGATTTTCTTCTATAACTTCTCTTGTCTTTTCCTTATACTTTGCATATATGTCGGAACTTAGCTTTGGACCAAGCTCAAACTTTTGTAAGTAAAGGGCACTTTGTCTGGAAGATTGGGCAGCTTCAAAAGATTCTATAATCTTCTTTAATGTAGCCTTTCCTATACCCGGGATTTCTAATAGTCTTTCAGGACTTTCGCCCATTATATCCAAGGTATCTTCAGCGAACCTATCTACAATTTGCTTGGCTCTTTTTGGTCCAATATTAGAAATTATGCCTGAACTCAAGTATTTCTCAATTTGAGATACAGAGCTAGGCATAATCTTCTCATAAGTTTTCAATTGTATTTGTTCTCCATAATCCTTATGAAAAACAAGATCACCAGACACAGACAAGATATCCCCCTTATTTAAATCTAAAATCTTACCGACTACTGTCACATAGCCATCTTCTGTATCTAAAGTAAATACAGTATATAAATTTTCTTGATTTCTATAAATGATATCTTCGACTGTACCTTTGGTTTTTATCATTCTATTCCTCTACTTTTACTATTTGTAAATCTGCTCCTAAGTCTGTAAATTTCTTTTCAAAGTCGTAGTAGCCTCTGTAAATATGGTAGGTATCATGCACCCTAGTTTCACCTTCAGCAACTAGTCCTGCAAGTATACATGATGCCCCAGCCCTTAAGTCTGTAGCTTTCACATCAGTACCAACTAATTTATCTACACCCTTTATCCTTGCTTCGTTACCATCTGTAACGATCAAGGCTCTCATTTTTTGCAATTCAGCTACGTGCATAAACCTATTTTCAAAAACAGTTTCTTTTACAACTGAATCCCCTTCACTTATTGTTAAAAGTGTCATGAATTGTGATTGGACATCAGTAGGTAGGCCTGGATAAGGTAGGGTCTTGATATTCATAGCCTTTGGCTTATCTGCACCTATAACTCTGATTTGATCTTCATCTTCATTAATTTCAACTTGGGCACCATTTTCTCTTAGTTTTGCAATAATAGGCACCAAGTGAACCGAAACAACATCTGTTACTAAAACATCTCCCTTAGTCATAGCTGCAGCTACCATATATGTAGCAGCTTCTATCCTATCAGGCATAACTGTATGGCTTCCACCAGATAATTCTTTCACTCCGATTACTTCAATAGTTTTTGTACCTGCTCCCCTTATTTTAGCCCCTAATTTATTTAAAAAGTTAGCTAAGTCTGTGATTTCTGGCTCTTGGGCAGCATTATCTATAGTAGTTGTACCTTCTGCTAAAACTGCAGCCATCATGATATTTTCAGTAGCTCCTACAGATGGGAAATCTAGATAGATTGGAGCACCCTTTAATCCTGCTGAACCATCTACATCAATAGCATCTATTCCTATGTGTACCTTGGCACCCAAAGATTCAAAACCCTTTAAGTGTAGGTCAACAGGTCTAGAACCTATAGAACATCCACCTGGCATATAGGTAATGGACTTACCAAATCTTGATAATAAAGGACCAGTTACAACAAATGAAGCTCTCATTTTATTCATAAGTTCAATTGGTGTAATGTAGTCTGTGATATCATCATTTTTGATCTTAACTGTGGTTTCATCTATCCTTTCAACTTTTGATCCTAGATATTGAAGTACATCTAGCATAACATTCACATCTTTTAATGGAGGAAGGTTGGATATGGTTACTTCTTCCTTGGTCAGCAAAGTCGCAGCCAACAACTTAAGTCCAGAGTTTTTTGCTCCGGAAATTTTAACTTCTCCCTTTAATGGTCCATTTGGTCTCACCCTAATATATTCTCTCATTTATAAATCTCCTAAATAATCTCTAGTAATTATCTACCTAATATGTAAGGTAAAGAGCAGTCATTAAGATGCGACTACCCCTTATAATCATACCACAAATGCTTCTAGGAATCATTAGTG
>NZ_CAMPYN010000089.1 GCF_946998255.1 uncultured Helcococcus sp.
TTACTTCAATTTCAAATGGAATTGTTTCAGTTTCTTTGTATTGACCATCAGTCTTAGAACCAACTCTAATCTTTCTAGTAACTGGTTCTTTTGTCTTAGTTACTTCACCACGAGTTTCATCAACTGCTTTTCCATTTTCTATCTTGATTGTAGTTTTTACTTCTTGTTCACCAAGTTCACCTTTTTGGTCTTCTACAATTTGGTTTGGTGCTAATGTTGGATCTATTAACACTTCTGTTTCAAATGGAATTGGGTCTTTGTCTGTATATTCAACTGTTCCTGTGAAGTTTCCATCACCTACTTCGATGATTTCTTTTACTGGCGCTTTTGTTTGTACAGGATCTGAAGTCTTTGTTACTACGGAGTTTTCTATAGTAATTGTATATTTTTCTTCACCTTCTACACCTTTTTGTACAACTTTGTATTCTCCCTTTTGAAGTTCTTTATTTACTCTTACTTCTACTTCAAATGGCTTTTTACTTGTGTATACATGTGTACCTTCAGTCTTAGCAGGTCCAACTTTTACAATTCTCTTGACTGGAGCTTTTGTTTGTTTTGTTTCGCCTTCTTCTGACTTAGTTACTTGGCCATTTACAATTGTGTGTGTTACTGTGGTTTCTTCTTCACCAAGTTCACCTTCTTGTTCAACCTTTGTTGTACCTGGTTCCATTGAATTATCTACAACATATTCTGTTTCAAATTCAACAGCTTTGGTTTTCTTAGTTTCAAGAGTACCTATGAAGTCAGCATTCCCCACTTCTATAATTTCATTAACTGGTGCTTTTGTTTCTTTTGGTTCTGAAGTATTAGTTACTTTTGAATTTTCAATAGTAATTGTGTACTTTTCTTCACCTTCTACACCTTTTTGTACAACTTTGTATTCACCTTTTTGAAGTTCTTTATTTACTCTTACTTCTACTTCAAATGGTATTTTATTTACATATTCATGTGTACCATTAGTCTTAGCAGGTCCAACTTTTACAATTCTTTTTACAGGCTCTTTTGTACGTGTTGGCTCACTTCTTTCTGACTTAGTTACTTCACCATCTACAATTGTATGAGCTACAGTAACTTCTTCTTCACCAAGTGAACCTTCTTGTTCAACTTCAACTGTACCTGGTGCTAATGAATTATCTACTTTGTATTCTGTTTCAAATTCTATAGCTTTAGTTTCCTTAGTTTCAAAGGTTCCATTAGTACCATAAGATACAAATTGAACTTCTACTTCTTTTGTAGCAACTTCTTCTTCACCATCAAAATAGTGTGCTGTTACAGGAACATTTAATAAAGCTCCATTTATAGATTTTCCATCTTCAGCATTCGGAACTGTTGCAGTTACTGTACCTGTTTTTTCATCAATTGATACATTCCAAGTATTTCCTTTATCATCTGTATAAGTGTCAGATGCTAAAGTAAATTTAGTTGGTTTTCTATTGTATGAATCTTCTTGGTTTATTATCACTTCTGAAGAAAGTTCATCTCCAGCTTTACCAGCCTTAGCATTGTATCTTGCATCTATATTTGTTCTTTCTTTGATAACAAATTCTGCTTTAGTCTTTTCTAAAATTTCTTTGTCAGGTTCATTTGGATCAGAGTATTTTGCAATTACTGGTACATTTAGTTTTTCACCACCGTTAAATTTAGATGGATCTACTGGTTTAGCGGTTACTTCACCTGTCTTTTCATCAATAGAAACATTCCATTCATTGCCATGGTCATCCTTAAACTCTGTACCTTCTGGAATATAATATCCAGTTGGTTTAAGTTTTTTATCATCCCCAACAAGATGTGCTGGTGATTTTTGCTCTTCTGAAGGGAAAGCAACTTGTGCAGAATATTCTGGTCTGTTGTTTGTTGATTCTTGAACAACAAAGTGGAACCAGTGAACATCTGTTGATCCATTAGTATAAGTATATGTTAATGGTACAGCTACGAAATCACCTGCTTTGGCAGATAGTGGTGGAGTCACTGTGAAAGTTGTTGGAAGTGTCTCTTCATCATACTTCAATATCCATTTATCTTCTTCAGCTTTACCTTCGTTAATTTTATCTATAAATTTCCTATCAATAGATCCTATTGCCTGATTTCCATCTTTAGCAGCTTCCATTTCTTCCGGTGTTTTTTGATGTGGGAATAAATCTCCATCTTTTCTATCATCTGGAACATATAGCTTTACTTCAAACTCTTCACCAGGTTTTACAGCAGATGAAGTATGTTTTGATGTATCAGCTTTATTACCATCAATGAATCCTTGATCGTAATATCTTGTATCATCAAGGTTTAACTTAAATGAACCAATTAAATTGTAGTGGTCATATCGGTCGATGCCTTGCTTGTCGATTACTACATCTTGTCCCTTGTGGTTGATTGTAGTAGTACCAGCACCTGTTCCTACATAAGTTCCTTTATCCCATTCTTCTTCAGCCGCTTGAGCTATAGCGTTAAATTCCTCAGCTGTTCTTGGACGAGTAAAGAATTTAACTTCTAGACTTTGAATCCCTTTAAAGTTAGGGTCTTTATAAAAAATAGAATCCTTATTAAGATTACCATTTTCGTCTATTACACCTGCTGGCATTTTAATTACTACTTTATCATTTTTATCAATATACGCTTCTGCTCCAGGTACAATTTCACCTTTTACAGGATGGTAGACTTGACCTACAAGTCTTTCTCTAGCGTTGTCGTCAAGATTTTCTACAGATATGTCAGTAGTTATAGTTTGTCCTTGAACAAATTCCGTTTTATTATGACTTCCATTTAACTTTATAAGTTGAAGTATATCATTTTCATTTGGCCATGGGTTGACCTTGTAGCTTATACCGAAACTATCTCCGAAAAACTTAGTAGTAGGATTATTTTGAGTGTAATTATCCTTGAAACCAAAGGAAGTAGAGTCATTATCCTTGTTATTGAT
>NZ_CAMPYN010000090.1 GCF_946998255.1 uncultured Helcococcus sp.
ATTTTCAATATTATTTTTACTGAAAGCACAATTACCAATAAGCTCAATATTTTGATCTAGTGTCAAATCATTAATTTGATTTTTCCAAAATGCGTACCTACCTATAAATTTTACACTATCAGGTATACTAAGAGTTTGAATTTTATTTTCACAGAAAGCAGCAATACCAATAAGCTCAATATTTTGACCTAGTGTCAAATCATTAATTTGATTTTCACTAAATGCACGATTACCAATAGATTTTACACTATTAGGTATACTAATAGTTTCAATTTTATTTTCACTGAAAGCAAAATCACCAATAAACTCAATATTTTGATCTAGTGTCAAATCATTAATTTGATTTTCACAAAATGCGTACTTACCAATAGATTTTACACTATCAGGTATATTAAGGGTTTCAATTTTATTATTCTCAAAAGCCCGGGCTCCAATTTTTTCAATTCCAAAGGGAATATTTATTTTTTCAATGCCAATATCTTTAAAAGAAGAATCGCCAATAATTTTTACTGGTATTCCCTGGATTTTTTCAGGGATTGTTATTTCCTTGCTAGTACCAAGATACTTAACTATGGTTCCGGTATTTTTATCAAATTCAAATTCTGATGGAGGTGTTTCTGAAATTATAGTATTTTTTAGGATATTATCAACTTCTTCATCTATTTTATCTTTAAAAAGTTCAATAATAATTTGTTTAGATTCTTCATCTAAGGGTTCCATGTCATCATCATACATGTTTGACTTTGGAGCATTGGTATTTATATTAGCAATTGAAGAAATATTTTGAGAATTGTGTGTAGATGTATTTAAAGGAGTATCTTTTTGAGTTTTATTATTTCCACCAAGGTCTATACCTAGGCTTAATATGATAACCTCCAGAGTGCTTTTAAATGCATCCTTATTTAGGTGGACAGGGAGTTTATAAATTATATCGTTTACTAGGAGATTTCTATCATTGATATCTAAAGACCCTATTGTCTCGATTTGATTTAGGATATTTTCTTTTTCTAAAAGTCTTATTACAGAATATTCTTCAATACTTGGACCTAGGTCTAGGACATAGGCAGATAGTCTACCAGAGAAAAAAACTTCTTCCCCAAAGTTATTGTAAATATATTCTAGACACGGTTCTAGTTCTTTAAACCTATTTGCTTTCATCTCTTTATTCCTCCGAATTTTAGGGCAAGAAAAATAGTTCCTGTTTTGTCCCTGGATCATATTTATTTATATTATTATATCAAAGAGCTGGATAGTTTACTAAAATATTGGGTGATAGAATTCAGTGCTTATTATAATTTCATCAGAATCTCATATAAAAGACTAATTGATTAAAAATTTGAAATGTTATATAATATTTGTCAAATGGTAGGTATATAATTAAATTAATTTGTAAATTTTAAATTGATTTTAATTAAATATTACAGTGTGGATTTTTTTGTATATATCTTATAAAAACTCGTTGCTAGGAGGGAAAATGGACAAATTAAAAAATGGGCAAGTACTCCGTACTGATAAAGATGTCAGTGTGACGGTAAAAAAAGAGCTGGGATCTGGTGGTCAGGGTACTGTATACCTAGTAGATTATGATGGCAAAGATATGGCCTTAAAATGGTTCAAGAAATCTACTATTTCAAATGGAAGAAAGTTTTATGACAACTTGCAAAATAATATAAAAAATCCTAGTCCTGGTGAGGGATTTTTATGGCCAAAAGATTTGACCCAATATGATTCAGAAGACAAAGAAGCTAGTTTTGGCTATATCATGGATTTAAAACCTGATTCTTATGATGATTTTTCTGAATATCTATTGGGAAAGAAAACCTTCTCATCCATAGAGGCGCTTATAAATACAGGTCTAAATATTACCGAATGTTTTATGCTTTTACACAGGGCAGGTTATAACTACCAAGACCTTAATGATGGAAACTTTTTTATAAACTTTGATACTGGTGATGTTTTAATTTGTGATAATGACAATGTTATGGGCCATGGCTATAACTCAGGGGTAATGGGAAAGCCAAGGTATATGGCGCCAGAAGTTGTAGTTGGAAAAAAACCACCAGATAAACAAACGGATAGGTATTCACTATCAGTAATTTTGTTTTTGTTATTTTTTGCAAACCACCCACTAGAGGGAAAGGCCTCTTTATTAGATTTAACTACAGAAGAAGATGAGATTAATATTTATGGGAAAAATCCGATTTTTATAATGGATCCTAAAAATTTCTCTAATAGGCCAGACCCAGCCATACACAAAAACGTAGGCAGAAAATGGGGAGCATATCCTGAATTCTTTAGGCAGGCCTTTATAGATGAGTTTTCACAAGATAAGTTATTGATGAAGGCCAATAGAAGGCTTGAGAGTGAGTGGCTAGATATATTGATGAAGCTAAGAACAGACCTTATCACTTGCTCATGTGGCAGGGATTCATTTGTTGATTATAGTGGCAATGGAGTATGCTCTTGTGGCAATAAACTAAAGGTACCACTTAAATTAGAAATCAATAATATAAAAATCCCGGTATATCCAGGTGTAAAACTTTACAAATACCATACAAGCGATACTAGCGAGGACTATAAAACTGTTACAGGCGAAGTTGTTAGGGCAAAAAACAATCCAAAACAACTTGGACTTCATAATAAGTCTGGTTCTGCTTGGTATCTAAAGTATGAAGGCATGGAACAAAGGTCTCTAGAAGATAAAAAGGTAGCAAGAATTGTGACTAACTTAGAGGTTGACTTTGACGGTGGAAGAAAAGGAATATTTAATAAATAAGGAGAAAAATTATGGATGATTTTTTACTCAATGAAGAAATACCTAGAAAGATGATGGTTCTATTTTTTTTAATAGATACCTCAGGATCAATGGACGGTACAAAGATAGGAGAGG
>NZ_CAMPYN010000091.1 GCF_946998255.1 uncultured Helcococcus sp.
TTGATGTTACTGAGGCAAATAGGTCTAAGAAGATTTTAGAACTAAAAGGCTATGATTATATGCTTAGGTTTGATAAGAACTTCCCAGTAACAGATACCTTTGGTACAGCCTTTGAACTACTAAGTCTTTCATGTGAGAAGTGCAACGTAGAACTAGGCATGACGGAAAATGAGGTAAAAGCTTTTGTAAATGGAGAGGAAGTTCTGGCTATTTACCAAGACCATGATATTGAAACTTACAGGGACTTTATTCACTATATAGCATCGACCCTAGGTGCTTTTGCTGGGATTAGTCGTGATGGAAAATTAATTTTAAACAAGTATGCAGAAAGCATATCAACTGAAATTAAAACAAGAGAAAGATTTTCTTCATCAATATCAGATTTTAAGACAAGATATACAGCCATCAACTCAACAAATGCAAAGACTAAAATAGCTGAATACTATTCTTTAGAAAATGATGATGGCCTAACTATGAATCTTGGAATAAATCCACTTATGCAATTAGGACTTCCAGAAAAAAGAAAAAGAATGTGTGAGGCTCTTCTTACTGAAATTTGTAAGATTCACCACACACCTTTTGATATGGTAACCATAGGAGACCCCAGCCTCGATGTAGGAGATAGAATAGCTATTTCTTACGAAGAAGAAAAGATTGAGGGGCTTATTACTGACATTGAATACAAGATAAATGGAAAACATAGAATTCTTGGTGTAGGGAAGAACCCATACTTATCTAGGGCTAAAAGCAAGAATGATAAGAATATAGCAGGACTGTTAAATCAGATTGAATCTGAAAAATTAGTAGTTCATGCCTACTCCAACTATTCTGCCTTTAATATTTCAACAACAGATACTCCAATAATTCGTATAGAATTTGCCTCCAATAAAGAAACGGAGGCAATTTTTAATGCATCTATCTTGTTAAATATCATCTGTGATACTGAAGAAAAAACTAGAAAGATATCTAGAAAGGTTAAGAAACAAGTAGAGGTTTTAAATGAAGAAGGAAAAGCCTATGATCCTCCAAAGTTTGAAGAAAAAGAGGAAGTAGAAGAATTAGACTTTAATGAAAATGTAGAAATACCAACAAGGCTGGTTATTACTTATGTTTTTAATGATACGAAAATAGAACATCACATTCCAAAAGAAACCTACTTAGGTGGTGACCACATTCTAAATCTATTTTATCCATTAACTAAACTTCAGGAAAAGACGATGAACAACTTCTCAGTGCTTATTAGGCTAGAATCAGGACAAGCAATGATAGGTAAAGATAATGCTATCGCAGCTATATCTGGTCAATCTTTAGGTTCTACAGAGGCTTGGGATGGAAAGCTTAAAGTTGATGAATCCTGGAAGAGAATAGAACTTAGTCATTCATTCCTGCTTAGGAAATTGAAGGCTGAATACAAAGTTGAAAGTCAAGTCCCAAGATTACTAGTATTTAATGAAAAGGTAGGAAGATTTAAATATCAAGGATTAATGCTTGGAAAATATAAGGAAGAAATCACTACAGAATTTAAAGATAAGGAGGAAGGAAATGCTTAAGGGTAAATCAGTCATCGAACTAACTGATGTGAGGACAAATACGAAGGAGATATATGAAGATGAAAACTTAATAACTAATGCAGTTCCAGATTTATTAAGACTAAATCCATCAGGACTTATGTATCCAGTCGGAGAGGAACTTGTAACAAAATTTCACGAAGAGATTTTTCCAATTGCTAATAAATGCTATGGTGGAATTTTATTATTTGAAAACACTCTTGATGAAGATCCTAAAAAAATATATCCACCATCTGATAATAAGATTATTGGATATGCTTCAAATGATGTTAATTCAACGGATGCATCAAAAAGAGGGTCGGCTAACTTAACAGAATCTTCTCCCATAGAAAACGGATATAAATTTGTATGGGATTTTTCTACATCGCAAGCTAATGGAAGAATATCGTCACTGGCGTTGACCCATTATAGAGGAGGAAAATATTTCTATGGAGATACTCACGGAAGAGACCCGTTCCTACTTTTAAATAAAACAAAAATGAATTCTGATAGAGCTGTTACTGATATTTACCAAGGTTGTGTAGAATATGATATTGAAAACAGTACGCTTATATCAATCTGGCCTAAAAACAAGACTTCTATAGACATCGTTAAACTTAGAGAATCAATAACAGACATTGGCTTAAATGATCCAGTATATACAAAGGGAAATTATCAAGAAGAAAGAATGATTGTAGATGCAAAGGAGTTTTTTGACAAAGTATATTATTGGAAAGAAACATGTTTTTATAACGGACCAGATGGTTATTGGTATGGATTTGGGACTAAGTACAATAAGTTAATAAGGATGAGAATTTCCAAAAAAGATTATTCTACTACTGTGGATGAATGGTCTTTAAATGACATTAGCTTATACAAACTCGGAGATTATAAGGACCAAGATTCTAGTTATTGCGAAAGGAGAGTATATAGCTGCATAAAAGACGGCTATCTATATGCTATTGGTGCTGGAAATGATGATAACTTGTTATACAAGATTAACATTAATAATCCTGTTGATATTAGCAAATTTGATCTAGAATATGATATTCAAAGAATTACTTATTCTGGTGAATATATGTATTTATTTAATTGGGGAGATTATATTCTAGGGCATAAATTTTCAATAAATAAGAATGACGAAATTATTCGTAGAGATGATAAAACAGAGTACGAAGGTAGGAGCATTCCGTATTTAATGTCTACACCGCTTCAATTAGGACCATTAATGCTTGGTTATGGAGGCTATGAAAATTCGTTTTATAAACTTATATTTCTTCATACTCCATATCTTGGAACAATTAATAACCTATCAAGTCCAATATTAAAAACGGCAGATAAG
>NZ_CAMPYN010000092.1 GCF_946998255.1 uncultured Helcococcus sp.
AATCATGACCCTTGCTGCATGCTGAACCTGTAGATACGTATATCTCATCCATTTCTAAATAATGAAGTAAAATTTCTGCACCTATATTTTTAAAACAGATATTTAATATGTAAGGTGAGGAATTTTCTTCTGCTGATAGTATTTTCACATCAACAATTTTAGATATTTCTTTTCTTAAAAATTTATTTATTTCACTAATATTATCATAATTATTATCCAGCTCTGTTGCTTTGGCAAAGGCTACAATAGCAGGTAAATTCTCCGTTCCTGAAAATAATTTTAGCTCTTGTCCACCACCAAAATATAAGCTATTAAAAGATGTTGGATCTTTTATATATAGGGCTGATATCTCCTTTGGTCCATTTATCTTATGTGATGATATGGTATAGAAATCTATATTCCTTAAATCTGTAGCTATCTTTTTGAATGCTTGAACACCATCAGAGTGAAAATGTAGCTTAGGATTTTTATTTTTAGCTAATTCAGCCAACTTATTTATCTCATTGATAGATCCTAATTCATTGTTTACATGCATTATAGATACTAGACTTGTATTCTCATCAATCTTACTTAACATATCATCTTTATCTGCATAACCATCCTGGTCTACTCTTACAATCCTTAGTTCTGCTTTTATATTTTTCCCAGCTTCAAAAATACTTGGATGTTCTGTTTGGCTTATTAAAATATTTGAACCTTTCTTATCAAAAGAATGTAAGACTGCATTATTTGCAATAGTACCACTTGGCACAAAAAACAAGTTTTTATCAGAAATTGATAAGCTGTTTGCTATCTGTTTTCTTGCACTTGTTATTTGCTTTTCAGCTTCAAAACCTAGTCTATGTAGCGAAGAAGGATTAGCCCAATATTTATCATAAGCATTATCCATAACTATTTTTACTTCTTTATCAATTTTTGTGGTTGATGCATTATCAAAATATATCATTAAATCCTCCTTTATGATATGATAAAACATAATTATTATAACAAATTAAGGGGCTTTATACTATGAAAATCTTGAAAGATTCACTAAAAGATCTACAATTCAATGATAAAAACTCAATAGTTTTAGATATTGAAACTAGTGGTGTTTCAAGAATTAATTCTAGGATTATTGTCGCAAGTTTCTTAGATGAAAATGGACAATTTACCCAGCTAATAGCCAATGACTCAGAAGAAGAAATTGATTTACTTGACTACTTATACCCATATATAAATAATAAAAAAATAATTACTTATAATGGTGAAAATTTTGATATTCCCTTCTTAAAATCTAGGTATATCTTTCATAAACTTGAGCCCTTTGAAGAAAAAAGACAATTTGATTTATATAGGTATTTTATAAAAAATAGGTTAATTCTTGATAATGACCTATTTTCATTAAAAGATATGGAAAATCAATATTCTATTGAAAGATTTGAAAATTTTGAACAAGACTATGATATAGATTTTTATAGTGATTTCACGAAAAATTATATAGACAATGAGTCTAATTTCTATCTTTTAGAAGATCTTTTATTAGTCCTTTTACACAATAAATATGATGTTATAAATACAAGAAAATTATTAAATATTGTTGATGATATTGAAAGAGAAAAATTAGTTGATCTAAAACATATTAATGGTAAAAATGGATTAAACTTTGCATCAGTGAAAATTAAAAATTTATATATAGACAAGGATTTTCTGAAAATAAGATTAAAATTAAAGGAAAATATAAATGATTTCTTTTATTTAAATAATCTCTATAAACTAGAAATAAACGATGAATATGCACATTTAGATATTAGTATAAGGCAAGGTTATTTATCCCCTGAGCAAATTGGTTATGTTCATATAGCTGACCAAATAAATGAAGATTTTTCAAATAAAAAATATAATCTTCCAGCAAATATTATCTATATATTTGATGGAAGATTTAATCTCGAAAATATTAAGTTGATAATTAAAATGGCTTTTAACAGCTTTTTTAATTAATAGTTGCATAAAATAATTCAGCAGCCACTAAAATTTCTGGGATAGACATATAGTCACTAGTAATTTCTATTATGTAGGATGTATCTCCCTTGTCATATAAACCAACAAACTTACTTGCATAAGAATTATTATTTATATTAGATACTAATACTTGACCAAAAGTATCTTTCATACTTACAAGACTTGAGGAATCAGTCTTGTATTTTTTTGTGAATGAATCAAGATCAATTTTATCCTGAGCTAGTATATTAATTTCATAATCATATTCAGAATTATGAATTATATACTTAGCATCATTATTAAAAGAAGTAGACATTGCCTTATTATTAATCTTATAAGTCAAATCTTTTGTTATTTTTTCTTGAATATTTTCATCTTCAAACTGATCAAGTAAATACTTAGTCACTTCTTTTCTAACAGTTCTAACTTCTTCCTTTTGATTTTCTTTTCCACTTGCTTGTCTCAATTTATTAAATTGCTTGTCTGCTTCACTTAATTTATTTGAATCGGAATCCCATTCAGAAGTTGCAGCACTTGTACTATCTATTTCTTCCTTGCTGTTGCATGAAGTTAATAGGATAGCAAAGATAAAAATAAGTATAATTTTTTTCATAAATCCTCTTCAATCTATTTACATTTAATTTTTTGCATTAAAAAAACGGCTAAAAATAGCCGTTCTTTAGCTGGTGGGCCATCGGGGACTTGAACCCAGGACCTACCGGTTATGAGCCGGGCG
>NZ_CAMPYN010000093.1 GCF_946998255.1 uncultured Helcococcus sp.
GAGTGTAATTATCCTTGAAACCAAAGGAAGTAGAGTCATTATCCTTGTTATTGATGTGCTCTAAAGTTTCATTACTTGCTTCGTAGTTTAAGTTTCTTTGTCTCCCACTAGATGCTAACTCTGTATTTTCTTGTGGCTTGTAGCTTACAGCAGGAGATTCAGCAGTTAATTTATCTCCCTGACCCATCATTGGCTTATTTCCAGTATTTATAGGAATAAGACCAGAATCAGTTACAGTAACCTTGGTATAGGTTCTCTGACCAGTTTTCTTGTCTATGGTTATTTGGTAACCATATTCGGTCTTACTTGGTGATGTTTCTGATGGGTTTTTAAGCTCGAACTTAAAACCGTCTTTTTCTACCTTTTCATCAGTTTTAACTAAGTTTTGATTGGTGTCTCCCGGTTGCAAATCAGTTTGTCTATAGCGCTCTTTGCCGTTATAGCCTTTTATCTTAGCTTCATCTTTAGTATAATTCATCTCATTTGCAGCTTGTACCAAGTTCATTGGTATAAAGCTTACAAGTAAAGCAAATGCTAAAAGAAAGCTTAAGATTTTTCTTGTTTTAATACTATCTTTAATCATTTTTTTCTCCTTTATAGTATTTTCCTATTTTTTTAGAGTATTTGTCTAACATCCTTATATGTTGATTATAGTAGTTATATAGGAAAAAATTTACTATAATTATGTAAAAATTAATTTATATTTTTAGAAGAAAAAATTCCAAAGCAATAACTTTGGAATTTAACCTTAATGTTATTTACTTAATGCATCTTTTACAGCTGCTTTGATAGCATCAGATGTTACTGTTGCTGTAGCAATACTGTCAACATCTGTTGAGTTAGCTGCTACTATAGCTGCTGGTATATCTTTTAATGCTGCATCTGCTAAGCCTTCTGTTTCAGCGTGTTCTTTAACTTCTACTGAAGTTATCTTTCCACCTTCAACTTTAACTTCAACTTTTAAGTCAGCGTTGTGTCCTTTTGCTGTACCTTCGTAAGTACCATCTTTTAACTCAGCTGGTGCTTCAGCTTCTGCAGTTGTTTCTTTTACTGTTTCCTTAGCTGTTTCTTTTGTTGTTTCAGCTGGAGCTTCAGCCTTTGTTTCTGTCTTAGTTTCTGTTGGTTGCTTTCTTTCTGTACATGCTACTAAGCTAAGTACTAGAACTAAAGCTAATAAAATTGATAATGTCTTTTTCATTATTCCTCCCTTATTTTTTTGATATGGACTATTATATCACATTTTTTCATAATAATAAAAATTTAAATTCTTCTTAAGCATTCATTCTTCAAGTTTATTCATTTATATTATCTATATGGTCATCTATTTCTGATCCGACATTTTCTTTAAAGTCTTCATCTTCTGCCATGGCCTGGTCTTTAAGTCTTTCTAACTCTTTAGAGTCTTTCTTTGAAAAATCTTGGCCTGGGTCTTTTTTGGCAAAGGTAAGGTCGTAAATCCTATTTCTGATTTCAGCTTCCTTCTCAATCTTTGACTTGTTTTTGATCCAACCTATAGCGATAACTAGGATCAAGACTATTCCCATATAACCAATAATTGGATACATAATACCTACAAGTTTTTTAAATCCTACAAAGGAAAGTCCAAATCCTATAACTACTAGAATGATTAATGTCAGGTTGAATTTCTTTTTGTCATCTCCAGCTATTCTTCTTGCTAGGGCATAGTATAAAGAAATACCGGTGTTGAAAATCATTCCATAGATAACTAGGGACATCAGCATTCCCAATACAGGATGAATGTTTGTAATAACTGCTTGCATTGGCAAGTCTGAAGCTATAATCACTGGTAGGTTTGCATACAAGGTAAAGGTTGCAACTGTTGTGATAAGTCCTACAATGAATCCACCAAAGATACCGGCTGTTTTTGAAACCTTGTTGTTGAATTCTTCCCCACCTAAGACAAAGGCCATGGATACCCCTGTCATCATACACATAGCAAAGTAGTTTAAGCTTGATAGGGCTACGTTATTTATAGCCTTGGTTTGGGTTTTTGCTAGTTCAGCAGATGCTTGTAGGTCTACATCGGCCCAAAATATTGTGTAGATGGTAGCTAGTACTATGAAAAATACTATCAGTGGTGTGAAAGACCCGATAACTGCTGAGACTTTGTCAAAGTCAAATTGACTAACTATGATAATCAAAGCAGCACATATCACGGCACCAACCCAGTTTGGTAAGGCGAATTGTTGGTTTAGGTTTGAACCTGCCCCTGCTATCATTACAAAACCTATTACAAAACAGGTGATGGTAAGGGCTATATCTAGCAATTTAACAACAATCGGATGGGTCATTTGCTCCAAGACCTCACTATGTTCGCTAGCTAAAAAGTATGAACCCATTGATAATAGGATATAACCAAAGGCTACATGAAGAAGCCCTGTCACGGTAACGGCTATGAGGCCTGGCACCCCAAATCCTACAAAATATTGTATGAGTTCTTGGCCTGAAGCAAGACCCGCTCCAGTCAAAACTCCCACATAGGCAAAGGCCATGATGATGGACCTTTTTATTCTATCTTTTCTAATATTTGTTCTTAATTGTTCTGTCATTTCTCCTCATTTCTCGTAAAA
>NZ_CAMPYN010000094.1 GCF_946998255.1 uncultured Helcococcus sp.
GTCAATACCTTCAGTAGTAGCTGCAGATGTTTCAATTACATCTATTTCTGGATATTGGATTTTAAACAATTCCAGATTGTCTTCTGCTCCAGCTATATCCATCTTATTGGCAACAACAAACATATCTTTTTCACTAAGTCTATCACTATAATTTTCTAATTCTTTCATGATAGCATTGAAGTCTTCAATTGGATCTCTCCCCTCAGAACCTGCCATATCTAATACATGAACTAATAGCCTAGTCCTTTCGATATGTTTTAGGAACTGGTGACCTAATCCAATACCTTCACTTGCCCCTTCAATCAAACCTGGTATATCAGCTATTACATAAGAATTATCATGGTCAATCTTTACCACACCTAAATTTGGTGAAAGGGTTGTAAAGTGGTAATTAGCTATTTTAGGTTTAGCATTTGAAATAATAGATAATATAGATGACTTACCAACATTTGGTAGTCCCACTAAGCCTACATCAGCTATCAATTTAACTTCTAAAACAACCTCTATCTCTTGTGATTTTTGTCCTGGTTCAGCAAATCTAGGAGCCTGTCTAATGGAATTTTTATATTTTGTATTTCCATTACCTCCCTTTCCTCCTTTTACAATTAGGAATTCTTGCTGGTCTTCAACCAAGTCAACAATAATCTTGCCAGAATTTGCTTCCTTTACTAGGGTACCGACTGGTAGGTGTAAGATCATATCTTCACCTTTTTTACCATACCTATTTTTATTTCTACCATTTTCACCATTTTCGGCAAAGAAATGTCTTTGGTATTTAAAGTCCATCAAGGTATGTATATTGGAATCAGCTTTTAAAATGATGCTTCCACCATCACCACCGTCACCGCCAGCTGGTCCTCCATCCGGCTCAAATTTTTCTCTTCTCCATGCTACAGCCCCGTCGCCACCGGCTCCAGACCTTAGCACTATTTTCGCTGTATCTACAAACATATTTATACCTCTATAAAAAAATATCCAGAATTTAAAAAAATTCTGGAATAACATTCAACAATTAAGCTAGTTGTTCGTGTGAATATACACTTACTTTCTTTCTTGATTTGCCAAATCTTTCAAATTTTACAACACCATCAGCCTTAGCAAATAATGTATCATCTTTACCGATACCTACATTTTCACCTGGATGAATCTTTGTTCCTCTTTGTCTAACAAGGATGTTTCCTGCTAAAACGTGTTGTCCATCAGATTTTTTAGCTCCTAATCTTTTTGCTCTTGAGTCTCTACCGTTTCTTGTTGATGAAACCCCTTTTTTACTTGCGAAAAATTGTAAATCTAATCTTAACATATCTACACCTCCATGTAGTTTACTTTTACAAAGTCACTATAATCTTGTAATAATGACTTCATACCTAATTCGAATTTTTTAAGTATAAGTTGACTATCTCTTTTTTGATCCTCTGTTAAATTATCTTTTATTTCCAATCTAATCTTGTCTTCTAAAATCTCATAAGATATTTTATCTTTCATATCCAATAAATCTGTAAAAGTATCTATTGTGTTGAAAGTTAAAAAAGAAACTGCTGAACAAACTATATCTTCACCTTTCTCGGCGTAGCCTGCATGATCAAAAACTTCTATAGCCTTAATATCATCTTCTTTTTTGCTTATTGTAACCTTTATCATTATCCTAAGCTATTTATTCTAACTCTTGTAAATGGTTGTCTGTGACCTTGTTTCTTAGAATAACCTTTTTTAGGTTTATATTTGAACACTACAATCTTTCTATCTTTAGCGTGTTCTAAAACTTCTGCTTTCACCTTTGTATCTAGTAGAGGTGAACCTACTTTTGTATCACCATCATTTGAAACTAATAAAGTATCAAATTCTACTGTAGAACCTGATTCTGCATTTAATTTTTCTACCTTGATGATATCTCCTTCTTTAACTTGGTATTGTTTACCACCTGTTTTAATAACTGCGTACATGTATCTTCCTCCTTTTTTACTTTATTCTCGCTGATTGGGCGTTATATTTATAAGCTTAAACCCAATATCATGCGGTTTAGATACTGATTAAGTATAGCAAAGTATGTGAGAAATGTCAAACCATTATGCAAGATAACGCTTTTATAAGCTTTATTTTATAGTAAGGACTTTATCAAACAGTTCAAGGTGATTTTCGTTATGAGTTACAACTATAACAGATTTTCCTCTATCCTTTTCCTGTAATAAAATATTCATTATAATTTCACTATTGGTCTTGTCGAGATTTCCTGTAGGTTCATCTGCCAAAATAATTTTTGAAGGCTTACCTATAAGTCTAGATAAGGCTACCCTTTGCTGTTCTCCACCTGATAGGGTATATATTAACCTATCTTCAAATCCATCCAGGGAAACTAAATTAAGTAATCTTTTAATCTCTTTATTTATATCTGCTTTATTTTTTAGATCATCTCTATATTTTAAACCAATTTCTATATTTGCTCGGACAGTTTCATTTTCGATTAAGCCATAGTTTTGAAATAAAAATCCAATATTTTCTCTTAAAAAATCAATTTTTTTATTGTTAGTTAAATTACTAATATCCTTATTTTCAAAAATGATTTCACCTTCATC
>NZ_CAMPYN010000095.1 GCF_946998255.1 uncultured Helcococcus sp.
CAGTTGAAGACTTGATAGCTAAACTTACAATACTTAAAGTTGACATTGCAAGTATAATTGTGAATAAAATCAAAGTCTTTAAGGGTTTTCTTACCACATAAGCTAAGGAATTCTTTATCATAATATACCTTTCTATTTATTTACTATACTTTTATTTTTGATTTCTATTACTTGGTCTGCTTGGTCTGCTAAAGTTTTGCTGTGGGTAACAACTATTACACATTTATTTTTTTCTCTAGCAGCTTCTTTAAGAATATGAATAATATCTAAACCAGTATTTTCATCTAAGTTACCTGTTGGTTCATCAGCAAGTATAATAGGCGCATCAGAAGCCAAGGCTCTAGCAATGGCTACCCTTTGTTGTTGTCCACCGGATAATTTCATTACATTTCTATTTATTTGCTCTTTAGCTAAGCCAACTCTCATTAAGATATTTTCACTAGCATTTTTATCTACTAGTCTTACATTTTCAAGTGGTGTTAAATAATCAATTAAGTTATAGTTTTGAAAGACTAGAGATATATTATTCTTTCTGTGGTTACTATAACCAGTATTTTTTATATTTTGATTTTTATATAATATTTCTCCCTTTGTCGGACTATCTAGTCCAGCTAGTAAAGATAGCAAGGTCGTTTTACCTGCTCCTGACTGACCAGTTATAGCATAAAATTTTCCTTCTTCAAAAGCATAATTCACTCTATTTAGTACTTTTCCCTTACTATCAGCATAACTATATGATAGATTGTTCATTTTTAATATTTCCATTTTATCTCCTAATCTATTTGTGTTAATATTTCTCTTGGTTTTCTTCTCATTAATTTAAATAAGGCTAAAAATACTGCTAAATCTATTACTAGTATCAATATTACATAGGCAAATATTAGGTTATCAAGATTATAAAAACTGCTTGATTTTGTAAGTAAGTTTGATATATCACCTATATCTTCATTTATATGACTTATCCCTTTTACAAAAGAACTTACCATCAGATTTCCCAATATCCACGAAAGAAGTAAACTTGGTAGAGAAATCATAAATCCTTCTAAAGTCACTTGTCCAAGTATTTCTTTTTTACTTATACCAAGGGAAAGATATATTCCTATTTCATTTATTCTTTCTCTTACATAAAACATATATAATAATAGTAAAACTGCCAAACCTGCAACGACTAAAATTATCATCATAAATTTAATTATCTGGCTTGTAGATTCAATCGAATCAGATAGACTTGCAAAGTTTTTATCATCTTGCTCTATGAAAAATTCATCTTTTCCTATTAACTTTTCAACTTCTGCCATAGTATCTTTTATTTTCTCTGGATTTTTCACAAAATAATAGGCCTTGCTTAGCATATAGTCTTTTTCATTTGAACTTTCCTGACTAGATTTGTAATCAGTATATACAGTATTTTCACTAAAATCAGAAGATAAACCAGTATTTTCTTCTTGCTTTATACCTTCGAAAATTCCAACAATTGTATATTTTTTACTTGTTTTTTTATTAGCCGATACATTATTACTTAAATAATCTACATCAATTTGGTCATTAACTTTCAACTTGTTAAGTTTAGCTAATTCCTTATGAATTAGAATTTTGTTCTCATCTTTTTCGTTTAAGTGTCGACCATCTACCAATTTAAAATTTTCACTTTCAAATAAAGGATCTTTGTTTGAATCACTTACAGAATTTACTGCAATTAAGTTTTTGAATTCTTCGGGGATTTCATCTCTTTGTATAGCCTGTTCTTTTTCAATAACCTTTAAATCTTTTAATTGTCCATTCAATTGATTATAAAAACTAAAATCCTTAACATTCTCAATCTCTTTTATCTTATCTAATTGATTCGTCTTAAATTGACTTCTATTTTTTTTACTAATTACAAAATAAGAATTTGAAGACTTGTAAATCTCTTCCTTTATATTTTCATTTGATTTAAATATGCTTATACAGGCATAAAAACTTGAAAGTATTAAAGTCATGGTTACAAACAATATAAGTGTTTTGTAACTATTTCTACTTACATACCTATATGATCTTTTTATAATATTCATCATACCTCCCATGTATTTACTAATATAACCTATGAATATGAAATATATGTGAATCCTTTTTTACAAAAAAATCCTCCTCTAAGCCAGTTAGTCCTAACTTAGGGGAGGATGAATTAAATTATATGCAAATATGAATATTATTTTTACATTAAAGGTGCAAAAATTCTAAGCATTTTTCCTGATAGCCTATAAAATATCGATAGTTCTTTGAAAGAAGTTATAGTTATTTCTTGACATAATTTTTGTGTGTCTATAAAGTCTTTTTTAAGGGTTAAAGCAAAGTCTTTATCATATACCAATACTCCATTTTCATAGTGGAGGTGTAAAGACCTGAAATCCAAGTTAACTGTACCTGCGACAGAAGTTTTATCATCAGACACAAAGGATTTTGAATGTAAAAATCCAGGATTATATTCATAAATTTTTACTCCTGCTTCAATTAATCCTTGATAATATGATCTTGACATGCAAAATGGGATTTTTTTATCAGGTTTACCAGGCATCATTAGTCTAACATC
>NZ_CAMPYN010000096.1 GCF_946998255.1 uncultured Helcococcus sp.
ACCTTGATGACGGGATTGACCCTGTAGGAAAGAAAATGACCGTGTGCCAGCTTTATCAAGTGTGAATACTTGGTAGTCTATATTAGCTTTACCTTTTCCATCGTACCAATCCATATTTGGATATTCTGGTTTTTCTCTGTGGATAGTAGCAGTTGTTGCCCCTATGTTTAGAGATTCTGGGTTTAGGATATATCTTTGGATTACATACTTGTCATTTGTATTGATACCAACAATTCTTGTACCAAGTTTGAATGGTGTTGGATAGTTAGCTGTCCAGTCTGCACGCCTATTGTCGTAGAGGTTCCAACCTTCAAGACTCCTGTTTCCAACATCAACCCAATTAACTTTTTCTTTTTCAAGAATTGAGTTTAAATTATTTGTGGTAGTTTTTTCTCTGTAGTTATAAACCCTCTTTCCATTATCATCTATTACTAGAACCCATTTCTTGTCTAGTGGTTTATAGCCTGATGGTGGGGAAACTTCTTCTATAATATAGGTTCCATTTTGAAGCTGACCAAATTTTACAAGACCTTTTTCATCTGATTCTACTTCAACTGCTTTAAAGCTAGCGTCATTATGTTTGGTTAATTTAAACTTAGCCCCTTGGAGTGGATTTCCCTTGTCATCCTTTTTGTAGACCACAAAGTCTTGGCCCTTAGGCTTGTTGGTTATTTCAATATTTATATTCTTGCCATCATAAGATTGAGTTGAACCGGAGACTCCAGCTTCTGTAATTCTGATATTACCATCATTAAACACGAAAACTTGCCATTGCTTGTTTGTCTTAATATGGTCATCTGGCGCCTTAAATTCTTCAAGAATATATCTACCTGGTGCAAGACCAGTAAAGCTAATTTCTCCATTAACATTACTTGTTCTATATATAGGATTTCCGTCTTCTGGTTTTAAGACGAAGATTGCACCTGATAGTTTTTTAGTTCTATCAGCTTGGTCTAACTTTGTGATTTTAAACTGACCTGGAGTATATTTTTTGTTAATTAGACCAGTTATTTCTTCATAGTATTTTGGAATTTCTTCACCTGTTTGGTCTGCTGTAGCAGTGTTGAAGTTGGCACTATTGGCAAATGCTGATTCCATACCCTTACCTTCCATTGTTGCACCGTTATTCATATAGAAAATTCTTGATAAGTTTATGAAATTATTCACATCTGTTATCTTGAAGGTTTGTTCTACTATAAAGCCTTCTTTTTGTGGAGAAATATTAGGCATTCTCACTTTTAGTGGGAAAGTAGTGTGAATTGGTCCCGTTGTTTTTATTTTACTTGGGTCATATTCTAGACTAACTCCATTTGCTGAACTAGAAGTATATTGATCTGGATTAATTCCAGTGTGGTATAGCAAAGAGTAGGTGTTTGGATCTTGTTCTGGTCTAACACCAAATGATAATGGCATGTTGTAGTTTACAGTAATTACATCATTGTTATCATTTATCTTTCCCATGTTCGGCTCAGTACGATATACCTTAACATCTACTAGGTCATAGGCTGGTTTATAGCCCTTACCTTCTTGTCTGGCTATCATAGTATTTTTATCATAGTTTGTAGAAATCCAGTTAAATTGGAGAGTCTTTGATGTTCTACTATCAGCCATTGGGTTAAAGTAAGCCATGGCTGTTACATACCACTGACCATCATCAGCTTTGTAGATATCTCTAAAGTAATATGATTGAGATGGTTGGCCCCATCCTGTATCATACCTACCATAGTCAGCTACAATGTCTTTTTTGATCGTTTGTCCGTTTACACCAGATTGATCTGGAGCAACTGTAATTGTAAAAGGTTTTGTACCGGTGTTTTGGAAATAGTACTTATCTGGAATCATACCCTTGAGGTCTATACTTACTATGGTTTGCTCTGGTTTAGAGTTCTCATTAAAAACATAGGTCAATAGGTTGGTATTGTAGTCAAAGTATGGATCGGCTATGTCTTTTCCACCTTTTCTGATTTTTGGAAAACCAGAGAAGTATTGGGTAAAGTCTAGGTTTGGATCAAATTGAATTTCAAATCTTTTACCTGGAGTACCATCACTTAGAGTAATGTCTGCATGGTATTTAAGAGATTCAAACATGTAGGCTTCCCATACGTTTGTTCTTTTTCCCCAGCTACTTACCTTATTTTCATAGTACTCTAGTCTTTGGCTAACATTTGTTACGTTAGGTTTTTCTGTTGTTTGGGTTTCTTCACCTTTTTCAACCCAGTAATCTTCACCGATAACCGGTTGACCTGATCCTGTTTTGAATTTTGGCTTATAGGTTACTTTATTTGATTCGTCTACTGTTACTTCATAGTAAACGTTGGACTTTATATAACCATCTGGAGCATTTATTTCTTCTATTGTATATGTTCCAGGAATGTGGCTGCCAAAGTTTACATTACCTTTACTATCAGTTAATTTATTGGCTAGGACGTTTCCTTTGCTGTCTTTTAGTACGAACTCAGCGTTTGGAACTCTTGCTCTCTTGCCATCAGCATTAAATTCATTGGCAAATTTTGATATTTTTATCTCAC